>NZ_PTFE01000008.1:0-138869 GCF_002936975.1 Bradyrhizobium sp. AC87j1 | reverse complement strand
CATATGGAAGGTTCTAGTTTCAGAACTAGGCGCAGACATAGAAGCTCACATCGGCTCACAGACTCCGCAGCCGATAGCCAATCTCTCCGCCACTCTGCCAGATGGGGTCTCTTTGCCGCTTACGGTGATACCGAGTCACGGGGTAGAGAACTTCCGCCTTGCTGCCGGAAGTGCGGGGGGCGAGTTCCATGGCACGGGTTTTCAGGACAGTGACGTCGCAAAATGGCTTGAGGCGGCTGCATGGTCGCTATGCCAGGCACCAAATCCAGAGCTCGAGAAAGCCGTCGATGAGCTGATTGAATTGATTGCGGCCGCCCAATGCGGCGACGGTTATCTCAACACCTATTTCATACTGAACGCGCCTCAGGAGCGCTGGACCAACCTAACGGAGTGCCACGAGCTTTATTCAGGGGACTGGCAAACGGCGATTGCTGGATGTCGTTTGCAGGCTTGCTGACCACCTCTGCACAGTTTTCGGCCCAGAGCGCGATCAGTTGCACGGCTATGATGGCCATCCGAAAATCGAACTTGCGTTGACACGCCTCTACGAAGCGACAAAGGAGCAGGGATATCTCACGCTAGCCAATTATTTCGTGGAGCAATGCGGCAGGGAGCCACACTTCTTCGACATTGAGTACGAGAAGCGCCAGCAATCCTGCGTCCCCAAATCCGACGGCACGCCTTGGATGATAAAAAGCAAAGCGTATAGCCAAGCGCACTTGCCGCTTTCGGAGCAGCGGACTGCAACGGTCATGCAGTTCGTTTTGTAGTACCTCATGACGGCAGTAGCTCATCTCGCGCGTCTGAGTCAGAACGAGCAGCAGCGCCAAACTTGCCTCCGGCTATCGCAAAAACATGGTCCAGCGCCAGATCTATATTACCGGAGCCATCGGCTAGCAAGGCGCGGGCGAAGCGTTCAGCAGCAATTACGATTTGCCAAATGATACGGCGTACGCGGAAAGCTGCGCATCGATTGGTCTGATGATGTTCGCGCGCCGTATGCTGGAGACGGAACTGGACGGCCGCTATGCCGACGTGATGGGGCGCGCGCTCTACAATACCGTTCTCGGCAGTATCGCGTTCGACGGGCGTCACTATTTCTATGTTAACCCGCTCGAAGTGCATCCCAGAACGCTGAGGTCTAATGGCATCTACAATCACGTCTCGCCGGTGCGACGACGCTGGTTTGGCTGCGCGTGCTGTCCACCGAACATCGCGCGCCTTTTCACATCGATTGGTCATTACATCTACACGCCCAGCCCGACCCGCTCTATGTAAATCTCTACGTTGGTAATAGGGTGGCAATATCCGTTGATGGACATGCGCTGCGGTTGCTCATAAGCGGCAGCTATCCCTAGAGAGACGAGGTGGAAATCACCGTCGAATCTGCGCCGCCAATTGCCCACACCTCGCCCTGCGCCTGCCGGAATGGTGCAGCGCGCCGCAGGCGAGCCTGTGAATTGCGAGCCGCGCAAGGGCTATTTGCACGTTCGCCGAACGTGGCGCCATGGAGATCGCATCAAACTATCGCTGCCAATGCAAGTGCGTCGCGCATACGGCCATCCACAACTTCGCGATTTGGCCGGCAAGGTGGCCATCAAGCGTGGCCCTTAATTCATTGTCTTGAGGAGGCCGACAACGGGACCGAATTAAACAACGTTTGGCTTAATGCAGACAGCCGGTTTTCCCTTATCGAAGGAACTGGTCTCCTTAGTGGCAAGATCTTGCTGCAGGCCGGCGGGGCGCGGTTGCAACACACGCATTTCTGAAGAAGCGGCGCTTTATCAATACGACAAAGTGCCTGGACAGCTAGAACCGCAGCGGCTGACATTCATTCCGTGGTTCAGCTGGGCTAACCGCGGAATGCGGATTTGGGTAAATGAGCGTTGACGCCGAACGCGCGGTCGCGCTTCCTCGAGTCGACGTTAGACTACGTTTCTGGGGCAGGCGATATCGTTGCTCAAAGTCTGGAAATCGGCCAGTCTATGGAAGGCGGTCCGGGAGCTCCACTGGGGCGTTCAAAAGAAAACCTGGACATAAGGCGGCGCGGCGGAACTCCGAAAAGAGTACGGTCCGATTGGCGTCGGCAGGTCAATCAGCGATCAACCAAATTCCCTAATCAAGGAGCTTCCTCGGAGCTGTTCGCGGCCTCTCATCAAACCTGATGAATGCCGATGGCACGAGCGCACCGCCGTGTCGTTTAGAAGGAAGCCCTATGACAAGCCAACGTGAGGGCGGCCGCGTCAGGTTTTGGTAAGCCAGCCTCCCTATCAGCACCGCTGGGCCTACCAAGCCTAAACTAGATGCGGAAATGTATGTCCGACGGGAGCACCAATCGCCATGTATAATCGGATCAATGGCTCGTCCTACTTCCAATCCTCTCACTTTGCAGAAACTGATGAGCAAATGGACGCAGCCAACTTTGCGGATGCGTTCGCCAATATGCACTTAGCCGAATCCGGCTCGAGTGGCAGTTCATCTTCGGCAACAAGACCGTATTCGCTCGTTTCAACCCCTCCCATCATAGAGTTCAAGGATCGTCACTCATTCCGAGAAGCCGCGAAGGCCTATCATGGCGACGAAATCAAGTACATCGCCGACAACCCCCATGAGTACTCCCACTTCGTCTCCGCCAAGGCGAGGCGAACTGCAGAAGTTGCCAAAGACTACGGGACGACCCGAGATTCCGAGAATGCGCGGTACTTCAGCTACCAATTGGGCAACAAGAGCGTCGGACTTCTAAGAATGGAAGGCGGCGACAGCATGACCGAGTTCGACGTCAAAAGGTGGAAGAAGCTATTTCCTGGACGCCACGGGACTACCTCTACTGTGGATCTTCAAGTCGCTCATCCACTTGTCGAGAACGCTGGCGATATCCTGCTCGAGCACCAGCTTCGACTAGACGGCGAACAGCCGCTGCTCAATTTGCGACCGGCTAATCGGGAAGCAAGAGCCCGTGCGGCAAAGATGGGCTTCATCGAGGTTGACGCCGACAACATGGTTCTCGATCCAGAGAAGTCAGACAAGTGGGTAAGAAATAGCGACGGCGAATGGCAGCGAAAGGGCACTGCTACGCGGTATCTTTCCAAAGCGGACGACAGTGAAGGTAGTGATGCCGAGATCCCAGCGAGCCCAACATACGATTATGAGGATGATTTTATGTGACCATGAGATCACGGGTGATTGGGCCCGATGGAGTAGGCTAATCTAGCCTGCTCCGGCTCCTCTCTGTTTATAGCGTTTGCGGCTGAGAGTTCCTCTGAGTTGTCTCAGAAGACTGCCCCCAGAGTGCTCCTTGGCCTAGCGGCTGCTGAGTTGTGTGAGCGTTGGAAGTAGGAGCTCACTGCGCAAGGCAATTGCGGCAATGCTCGCTGCGGCGAGGACCTGCATGGGGTGCCGCCAAAGTGCGCCCGGCCGCCGAGGGGCCGGGCGTGTTGCGCCGAGCACGTTGGACGGCTTGGAGGCAGAAGTCTTCTACAGATCACGGCCTACGAAGTAGTAACGGCGTGGGCGCCTGCCGTGTGTCGGTGGGCAAAGAAATGTACAGCGAAGCGGCGCTCGATGGACAAGACGGCCGGCATTTGTCAACCGATATAACGACGCCGGAGCACGAGGATCGTGCAGAGCTCATTCACCAGATAAGCCTCAACACACACGCGAGGCGGTTGTCCTGGCGAAGCTCCGTTATCATCGTCACTGCAGTCGGGCTGCGAACAGCCAATCTCTTGCTTTTGTCGAGCGCTCTCGCGCCAGCTCCGCTCTGCAATAGAGTATATAACCTCGATCTAGACGAGTTAAGAAGTGCTTAGGGTCGTCGATTGCTTTGGGTCAGCATTTATCTTTAACGTCGACCTACAGAATGAGTCGAGCTAGCCTGCGCTTCCGGCCCTCGCAGCGATAAGGTTGTTCTGCACCAATGTAGCCGCCCGGCGATAGTCGGTGAAGCATGGACAAGGCAACAATTGGCCTCTCGCTCGCGTTTTAAAGCAAGTAGCGTGTTTGACCGCGAAGGGGTTGATCGGTGGCGAGATCGACCCGTGGACCGTTTAGATCGGACATCAAATCAAGCCGCAGGTTGATTGCATCAGATGCCGCCTCGGCCGTCATACGCGTTCAGTGCGTTGTCGAGGCACTCGATTAACGCTAGTCCGGTAAAGGGTTTGGCGAGGAAGGCAATCGCTCCGGCGCCCAGCGCTGACGCGCGCACGCGGTCGTCGGGGAAAGCCGTAATGAAAATGAATGGTGCGTCGTAACCGCGTGTCCGCATCTCTGCCAATAGCTCCAGGCCGCTCATAGCCGACATCTGTACATCGGTAATCACACAGGATGTCTCGTCCAATTGCGGGGACCTCAGGAGTTCCTCGGCCGACGCAAATATTTGGGCGATGTAGCCACGCGATTTCAAAAGATTCTCTGTCGCCGCACGGACTGAGGCGTCGTCGTCAACGACGGAAATCAAAGGCGTGGACAAGACGAGCACTCCTGAACGGGGAATAGCGGCTGCAAGCATCAGCCACCTTCGGCGAAAAGTGGGCTCGACTGATGAAATTGTAAAATCATACTTGGGTTTGTTCAGGACGATTGGCGCGAATTCCCAACGTCTCAGTCATTCTAATCAAGTCGGCCAGCGACCGTGCACGCATCTTCTTCATTACGTGTCCCCGGTAGATCTTGACCGTAATCTCGGCGAGCCCAAGCTCGGCGGCTACCTGCTTGTTCATCAGGCCGGCAGCGACCAGTTTCATCACCCCCTGCTCGCGCGGGCTTAAGGTCTCAAATCGAGACTGCAGGTTCGCGACGATCTGCTGAGCGTCCCGTCTTTTGCGATCGCGTTCGGTCGCCGCAACCACGGCATCAAGCAGTTCCTGATCGCGAAACGGTTTGCTGAGAAAATCGACCGCTCCTTCCTTCATGGCCCTGACGGTCATGGGAATGTCGCCATGGCCGGTAATGAAAATGATCGGCATATGTATGTTCAACCTTGCTAGCTCGGTCTGGTAGTCAAGGCCGCTCAAGCCTGGCAGCCGGACATCAAGAACTAGACAGCTAATAACGTCCGGAATTGTGCTCTGCAACATTTCGCGAGCCGATCCGAATGCAACGACATCCATCCCTACCGATTGAAAAAGGTTCGTAAGCGAGCGACGCATGGAGATGTCATCCTCGACGACGAAGACGATCGCCTTTGTCGAGGCCTTGGCGTTGCTGCCTTCACGTGGCGACTCAAATCGTCCTGTCACGAGACGGCCTCCTTATGCAGCGGCAGAGCAAACTGGAACGTCGCGCCCGGTCCATTTTTGTGGGCCATTGACAGTCGTCCTCCATGAGCTTCCACGATCGACCGGCAGATCGAAAGACCCATTCCAAGGCCAGTCGATTTGGTGGTGAAGAAGGGATCCAAGACGCGGTCGGCGTCGTTCTCGGCGATGCCGACGCCGCAATCGGTCACGGCAAGTTGGACGTGCCCCACATCGTCCTTCGATGATTGAATCAGCAGTTCGCGCGTCCGGTCTGTAACTGCGTCCATGGCTTCGATTCCGTTCATCACCAGATTGATGATCACTTGTTGCAGCTGAATCCGATCGCCGAGGATCGTAGGCAGCCCTGCCGTCAACTCGGTTCGTAACATCACTCGGTGGCTCACCAGCTCTCGTGTTACCAGTGCAATGACGTCCTTGACGACCTCATTGATATCGAGCGGCACCATCTCAATCTCGCCTTTCTTCGCGAGCGCGCGAACACGACGGATCACCTCGCTTGCCCGGATTGCGTCTTCGATAATCCACTCCACCGAAGAGCGCGCGGCGGGAAGATTAGGAGCTTCTCGCCCCATCCAACCTAGGCACGCATCGGCGTTGCTGATAATAGCGGCGAGGGGCTGGTTTATTTCGTGGGCGATGGAAGTTGTCAGCTCTCCTAACGTCGTTACACGCGTCACGTGCGCAAGCTCCGCCTGTGCCTTTCGTAGTTCTTGTTCGGCTTGATCGGCGCGAATGGTAGCGGTGATGTCAGTGCTGACGCCACGGTAGCCGAGAAAATTGCCCTTTCCATCGAAAAAAGGCTTGCCACTCGTGCGGACGTAAATCGGAGAACCTGTCCGATTCACCGTGCGGTAGACGAGATCCCGAAACGGAAGATGGGCCTCCAACGTCGCCCGATGCTGCCGCCACTTCTCAGGTTCCTCTTCGACGTCGCGCGCAATGTCCCAGCGAAGCAGGCCCATCAATCCTGTCGCCAAAATTCCCGCAGCGCTGGTGTGCTCGGATAAGTGAGTGACCTGATGATCCGACCCGGTCTCCCAGAGCCAGTCGGAAGCTGTTTCGGCGTAGTCGCGGAAGCGCTGTTCGCTTTCGCGCAGCGCGGCAAGTGTGTTTTCCAGGCGTTCCCTAGCTGCGTGTTGCTCGGTCACATCCATATGTGTTCCGATCAGCTCGCTGACATTACCGTCGCTGCCGACCACCACGTGCGCAACGGAGTGTATGCGTCTTATCCCGCCATCTGGTCGAAGGATGCGAAAATCATATTCGAACCGCCCCTCCTTGTTTTCAATCGCCTGACGCTGCACCTCCTGTAGCCGCGGCAAGTCGTCCGGATGGATGCGCGATCGAATGGTCTCGATCGATACCGGCTCTTGTGGGCTAAAGCCAAACAGACGATCGACCTCGGCGGAGCGATACACGAAATCTAGACCGTAGACGTCCCAGGACCAGCTGCCCGTGTGACTGAGATGCTGGGCTTCGGCCAGATAGGCCTCGCTGCGGCGCAGCTGCTGTTCTGCTCGCCTCGCCGCCGTAATATCCGTAGCTGCCCCAACAAACTCGATGTCACCAGAGGCTGTCCTCGTCCCTCGTGCCTGCGCATGAATGTGCTTTACCGAGCCGTCCGGTAGCAGAAGGCGGTATTCGTGCTCGAAATCGCTCGGGTCTCGCATCGCGCGATCGATAATTTCTCTAACCGAAGCCCTATCATCTGGATGCGTGCGCTCAACGACGAGCTGCGGCCCCGGTGGCACCGTCTGAGGGTCTAGTTGGAAAATTCGAAATGTTTCCTTTGACCAGAAGGCCTCGCCCGTAGTGACGTTCCAGCTGAAGCTGCCTGTGTGACTCAACTCCTGCGCCTGGGCCAGATGTGCTTCGCTCCGCTGCAGGGCAAGTTCGGTCCGCCTCCGCTCCGTGATATCTTCGCAGGCGATAAGGACAATGGGCTGCTCATCGGCCCAGAGCATGGCTTTGGCGTTTTCACGTACCCACAACACCGAGCCGTCCTTCCTGACTTTTTGGACGTCCCACGTGCGCGTTTGTCCGACATCCTCAAGGCATGTCCGAACGCATTCGCAAACGAACGCGCGATCCTCCTCAAGAAATACGTCCAGCACGGATTGACCGATCAGTTCAGCACGAGCATAGCCAAGTTGTGTCGCGCCCAATGTATTCACGTTGAGCACAGTGCCGGCTTCATCGACCATGAAGTACATGGCCGGATTGTGCTCGAAGATGGCGCGCCACCGTTTTTCGCGATCCTCCAAATCGGCCGCGCTCCGCTGAAGCTTGGCCGCAACCACACGCGCAGCCTCTCTTTCCTGGCGGAGCCTTGCGATCAGGTGCGCTCCGACAATCGAGGCAATAAAGAATGCAACAACCACCGGCAGGTCTTGGGGGTCATCGATTCGCAGGCTGAATGCCGGCGGCGCAAAGTAGTAAGCGAGAGCAGCGATGGCTACGATGCAAAGCGCGGACGACGCGATGATGCTGCCTATCAGGGACAACAGCAATACCACTAACAAATATGCGAAGGCCGTCGCGGCGAAATGCGCGTGAAGATACAGGCAAGCCAGTGTTACCACGGCCAGCATTATGCTGCCGAAGGTAAACTGAAGGGCTGAGCGTTCTAAACTGTTGATCGGGCTACGCATTTTGACACCGTCCGGCCTGTTCTCCGGCGGGAGAGCTATAACATTTTAGGCAAAAATAGGGCAATACTCGGCACCAGCACCCGCTGGCGAGCGCTTCCGAGATCAATTGCTTGTTTCTGAACTGAGCACGCGCCGAGGATAATTGCATCACAGACGTACGTATAGTTGCCCTAAACCTTTCAATATGGCGCGCTGACACGCCTGCAATCGATGCTCAGATGTCCGCTTTCCTCCGCTGCCGATCACTCCGGGCAGCCGCTCGAGGCTGCAGCCGAGGACAACTCAATTACGCCAGCCGCACGAGGACAGCGGCTGCAGTTCAGTTAAGACGTTGAGCCGGAACAATCAGGCGCGCCTCGCCGAACCGGAAAGAACAAGGACAAGCTGCCGGTCTCGCCGGTACGATCGGTCATACGGAAGAAAGCGCAATGGTCATGTGCCGAGATACGAAGGCGAAGTTACGCGACTGCTTTGTATGCCCTAGGCCATCACGCCTAGGTGCGGAGGACTTGTCTCCGAGTGGTTGGCCGGAATGAGCGCGCGCAGCGACGCCGAGCCGACACTAGCCGTGTGCGAGCCGCCACGGCTCTGTCGAGGTGCCATCTAATCCGTGCTGATCACACCCATCATGCTCTAATGCAGCAGCGCGGACCGTAACAAGGGATGATGAGTTGCGTCAGCAAGATCGCTACCACGTCGTTGATCGGACGAGGTAAGCGCAGTGAAAGCGCACATGGGCAATTGTAGGCGGAGCAACACCTAGGTCCGTCATGCCGGACACGTTGTGTCGCAGTCCTGTTATCTGGCACGGCAAAATGTCGCAAAAGTGTTCGGATAGCCGGGAGCTTGACGGCGAAAGACGCGCTTGAAAATGACTGTTAGAAAAGCCCCTACTCTTTTGCTCGGCGGGCATCTTTTCAGAGCGGCTGCCGGCGGGCGGCGCTGCGCAAGGGCTGCGCACTGGAGATCGCGCGTGAAAGGTCCGGCTCCGTGTCAAGTCGGCTATGTCGATTCAACTACGAGAAATGTGGCTTCGCTTGCATTCGACGCGTCTTCGAATGGCGGCGGTTGGGATCCGGAACTTATCTCATCGTGTGTCGATAGTGGTGGAAACGTTGGGCTGGTTGAGCCGAGCTTGCAGCGTCGCGTGCTCGAGCTCGTCCTCCCACCAGGATACGAACACGGCGGCGATGCCATTGCCGGTGATGTTAGTAAGGGCACGCACCTCGCTCATGAACTTGTCGATCGAAAATACGATTGCCATGCCCGGCACCAGCGCTGGGTTGACCACCGACAACGTCGCAGCGAGCGTGATGAAGCCCGCGCCGGTGACGCCGCTTGCTCCCTTCGACGTTAGCATTGCTACGAGCAGGATCGTGAGCTGCTGGCCAAAGGTGAGATCGACCCCGAGCGCCTGAGCAATGAACAATGTCGCAAGTGTCATATAGATATTGGTGCCATCGAGGTTGAAGGAGTAGCCAGTTGGCACCACCAAGCCGACCACGGGCTTGGAGCAGCCCAGCCGCTCGAGCTTCTCCATTAATTGAGGCAGCGCGCTTTCAGAGGACGATGTGCCGAGCACGATCAGAATCTCGTCCTTGATATAGACAATGAACTTGAAGATTGAAAAGCCGATGAGGCGCGCGATCAAACCGAGCACCACCACGACAAATAACGCCGCCGTCGCGTAAAACAGCGCGATTAGACCGATCAAATTGCCGAGTGCTGCCGGCCCGAACTTGCCGATAGTGAAGGCCATGGCGCCGAAGGCGCCGATCGGGGCCGCCTTCATAATGATAGCGATCACGCCGAACACCGCATGCGCGACGTCGTCAATCATGCCTCGCAGCCGCTCCCCACGGCTTCCCAACGCCATCAGCGAAAAGCCGAATAGGATCGCGAACAGGAGAACCTGCAGAACATCGCCGCGGGCGAAGGCGCCGACCACGGTATCGGGAATGATGTTGAGAAAGAAATCGACGGTCTTCGAGGCTTCCGCCTGCTTGACGTAATTGGCGACCGCCGCAGCATCCGGCTTGACCGCAAGACCATGACCGATTTGGACCAGATTGCCCATAAGAAGGCCCAACACCAAGGCAAAGCTGGAGACGATCTCGAAATAGACAAGCGCCTTGACGCCGACGCGCCCGACTTTCTTCGCATCCTGAATATGCGCAATACCAGATGTGACGGTGCAGAAAATAATCGGCGCGATCACCATCTTGATGAGCTTGATAAACCCGTCACCGAGCGCCTTGACCCAGTCATTGGTCGCGACAGACGGCCATAGGCAGCCGACCACGGCGCCAAGCAAGATCGCGATCAGCACCTGCACGTAGAGAATCTTATACCAAGCTTGCGACGCGCGTGCGGGCGCCGCTGTTGCCATGGTGGTCATGACGCTTCCTTCCCGAATATACTCGAATGTGAGCCGCCGCGTCGTTGAGAGATGACGGCGTCATACGAGACTCATCATTTTAGCCGTGTCCGATTGAAGAACGGTTCCGAGAGCGGGCGCGTCGTTCCAAAGGCAGGCGTTTAGTTGCGTTATCCCTTCTCGTTAAGCAAGATATGCACCAGATGCCCAAAGTGCGCCCGATTGGCAGTCTCGGACAAACCGTCTGTCTCTTGGCGGCACCGGCTTGAGCGCTCGGCCCGCGTTCGCAAGGTCGAACAAAAAGTTGCAGCGAGACGCGTATCTTGATCGGCTGGGCGCATTAGCGGAGTCCCGTCTCGGGATGGAAACCCGAGCGTGATCGATATGCGCCGACTTCTGAAATGGATACAAGAGTAGATGACATTGGTAATATTGATATTTTGGATTGTACTCATCCACGCGGTGGAAGTCCCTGATTTAGGAGCTCGATTTCGTGGCAATAATCTTGAATCGATGCGCTGCGTTGTCACTAGCGGCAAAGCTCGTTCGTGCACGGGGCATTTGTCTCCAGGTCTGAGCTAACGATGCGAATTAGGCAGGTTGGTCGACCGGCGGCCTTGGCTCTCGCCCCTTCGCGCCGTTTGCCGCGTCGCAGAAGCAGCGTTACGATGATTACTCAGCTAGATCGTTCGCGCTGTTGCCAAAGGGCAGGCTTCCTGCGATCCGTTCCATTACCGGCTCGGCGAGTGCGGCGTTTGAGCTACCGACAGAACTAAATAGGCATCTCTGGCGGCGTCAAATTCTGCCGTTCCGTTACGCGGCTGTCGCTGTCTGCTCGGCAACAAAGATGCTAGAAATCTGACATAGCGTTAGATCCACGCCACAGCGACGTCGACGTCTATGCGAACTTCTCCCACGTTGCGCATTAGAGTGCCACAGTAGCACGCGGCACAGGAATTGCTGATTGCGAACGAGGAGGTGCCGCCGTCAGATGGATGGAGCGGCCCTGTTACAGGAGTTGCCGATGAAACTTGCGATGCTGCTCTTGCTCGTAGAAACGACGCGCGTGAATGCGGCGGCCGCCACGAAGTGCTGCGCGACTAGAGGGCGGTCCGCGCTACATACCTGCGCGAGCCGGACGTGCAGGCGATTACTGGGCCCATAAGACGATCTGCTTTCACTTTTGGGCTGACGCACATGGATGTCTTTTCGGCAGAGATTGCGCAATCCGTTGCGCTCACGATTGAGCTCGCCAGCGTAACGACCGTGATCCTCCTCGTGATTGGTGAGCCCCTCGCTTGGTGGCAAGCGCGCTCAAAGACTCTTTTGAGCGAGGCGGTGGCGACGCTGATCGCCCTGCCGCTAGTGCTACCGCCGACGGCTCTCGGCTTCTGCGTACTCGTGTTGCTCGGCCCCGACGGACCGGGTAGCGTTCTCGCCTCTTTGTGGGGCGAGCGCACGCTCGCTTTTACCTTCGCAGGAATCGTGATCGGATCGGTCCTCTCGGCACTGCCGTTGGTTGTGCAGCCGATCCGTACCGCCTTTGTCGGGATAGGGGATCGCCCGTTGGAACTACGGGGGTCGTTTCGTCGCTGTATGTCTTCATTACCATCAGAGGGCCACTGGCGGGATTGGAGTTTGTTAAGGCCGCCATCGTTGGCTTTTCTCATACGATCGGCACATTCGGCGTCGTGATGATGATCGGCGGCAACATTCCTGGGCGGACCAAGGTGTTGTCAGCCTACGTCGTAGACTACGTCCAAGCATCGCGCTGGCGCGAGGCGAGTGTGCTTGCCGGCGGTATGGTGATGTTCGCCTTTGCGGCCATCTGCACCTTATCCCTCATCGACAGACACCGTGCCAGGAGAGGCATCGAACCGTCTTAGGCTTGCCGGCCAGACATATCCGATCTCGACCGAGCGACAGTATTGCAAGCCGGATCCATCAATCCTTGCGAGGCTACAATGAACAAGCTTGTTATGACCGCGGCGGCTGCTGTAATTGGCTTTTGCACTCCGCGCCTCTGCCCGAAGCGACGGCCGATGACGTCGGCGTTTCTCAGCATCGCCTCGCTAGACTAGACGAGTTCTTCGCTCGCGAAATCGCGAGTCAACGCGTGCCGCGTGCAGTGATTGCAATCGCCAGAGACGGCAAGCTGATTCACTACAAGGCGTACGAGCAACTCGATCCTGCAAAAGGAAAGTCGATGCGGCTCGACGCGATGTTCGCGCTTGCGTCTATGAGCAAGCCGATGGTGGCCGTTGCCGGGCTTATCCTCATGGAGCAGGGTCGGCTGCCTCTACAGGCCCGGCTCACGGATTACTACCCGGAATTCGCAAACATGAAGGTGGGAGTGCCACAGCATGACGGTTCATTAGAATTTCAAGCGCAGAGTTCTCCGATCTACATCCACGATCTATATCGCCACACATCCGGGCTCACCTATGGTGTGCGCCTCGACAGCTCAGACCAAGTGGCGCGTCTCTATCCCCATTTCGCCGCTCCGCCACTGAGGGGCGATAAGCAGGAGTTCATCGAAGCCATCACCAAGCTGCCGCTAGCGCACCAACCGGGGACGGAATTCGAATACGGCTTCTCGAACGATGTGCTGGGAGCTGTCGTGGAACAGGTCAGCGAACAGCGATTGGGCGACTATCTTGCCAGCAATCTGTGGAAGCCCATCGAAATGCAGGATGCCACTTTCCATTTGTCGGAATCACAACGCGAGCGCCTCGCACATCCATTTCCGGGCGACCCGCTGACGGGAAAGCCACAAGATATTGAGTTCCTCGAAAGTCCGACGAAGTTTGACTGTGGGGGAGCCTGCGCATTTGCGACAGTTGGTGACTACGTGCGCTTCGGACAAATGCTGCTCAACGGCGGGGAGCTCGATGGGAAGCGCATTCTCGGTCCTAAGACGGTGGGCCACATGATTTCCGACCACCTCGGGGCAGAGATAAAAAATAAGGTCGCCAATGTGGAGGCGCACCGTGCCGGCTTCGGCTCGGAGGAGCTGTACGCATAAACGAGGGTCTCTCGGCGGTTCCGGGCAATCCAGGTGAGTTTAGCTGGACTGGCGCCTACGGGACACAATTTTTCTGCGACCCAAAGGAGCGTCTCGTCGTGGTGGTCGGAACGGCAGCGCCCGGAGAAATCCGGAAGTATTACCGCGAACAAGTCCAGTATATCGTCTATGCTGCAATAATCCGATAGTCCTCTTTGCTCCGAAAGGCTCGGCCAGCCGTTTTGGGTAGTCGGCAGACAGTGCTGCTACTACGCATCGATGTCGACTGAAAGTCGGGGCCGCTACCTGCTATCCGGGTTGACGCGGATCGCGCTAGTGCTTCAACAATGAGATCGCCTCCGCTATCGCGGAGAAACTCTTCCAAGCGGGTTTGGTGTCGCAATGCGCCAAGACAATCGCGCTTTGCTATCACGGCTCGCGCGATGAACGATCCTGTGATGGCTCTGAACGTCCAGCCTCTCGCCCACGATCTTGTAGCGATGCCGTGCAGCGAGGCGCTTTTGAATCAAAGGCATCGATCAGACCTAGAAAGCGAAGGCAATGTGCGCATCCCGGCTCACATTGCGGCTTCTCTTCGTCGCTCGACAGCCGCTTTCGTGCGGGCTGCTTGCGCAGTTGCGACCATGAGCGGCTTTAACGCCCCATTGGTAAGCAATCGGCAAGTCTGATTAAGACTGGAGGGCAGTCCGGTGCCCGTCAACTGCACCAATTCTATTCAACAACCGGCATGACACGTGAGTGTCGCGGTCGTGCGAGAGTGAGCATGACGTAGCCGCCATGCAGTGGTGAACCATCGTGCTGCTCTGTCGAAGTGCTCACATGAACGTCCAAAACCGAACACCACTAGCATGACAGATCAATGGCAGCTTGCGGCTCGTTGGCTGGTTTCGCCAGTCCGCCACTCCCGAAGCGCTGGCTTGGTATCTGTTAAGTGCATCGCTTGGGTGGCTTGTTTCTTGCTGAACGTCAGTAATTCGTTACGGCCGACGACAACTCGCGTGGAAGGCGTCATGGGTGGTGCAACGGAAACGTTCTACAGCGTGATCAGACGTCAGGGTATGACGCGTCGTAGTTTCTACAAATTCTGTAGTTTGACTGCCGCGAGCTTGGGGCTTGGTCCTCTCGCCGCAAGCAGTATTGCCAACGCCCTGGAGACCAAACCGCGTGTGCCCGTCATCTGGCTGCACGGGCTCGAGTGTACCTGCTGCTCGGAAAGCTTTATCCGCTCGGCCCATCCCTTGATCAAGGACGCGCTGCTGTCGATGATTTCGCTCGACTATGACGATACGATCATGGCGGCGGCGGGACATCAGGCCGAAGCCATCCTGGAGGAAACTCGCGCCAAGTACAAAGGCATGTATGTGCTCGCCGTCGAAGGCAATCCACCGCTGAACGAGGGTGGCATGTTCTGCATTGACGGCGGCAAGCCGTTCGTCGAAAAGCTAAGGTCCATGGCGGAAGAGTCCATGGCTATCATCGCTTGGGGCACGTGTGCGTCATGGGGGTGCGTGCAAGCGGCCAAGCCCAATCCGACTGGCGCGGTGCCGATCGATAAGGTGATCACCAACAAGGTGATCATCAAGGTGCCCGGGTGCCCGCCTATCGCAGAGGTCATGAGCGGCCTTGTGACTTTCATCACCACGTTCGGAAAGCTTCCGGAGCTCGATAGCCAAGGGCGTCCAAGTATGTTCTATTCCGAGCGCATTCACGACAAGTGCTATCGGCGTTCCCATTTCGACGCTGGCCAATTCGTCGAAGAGTGGGACGATAAGTACGCACGCAAGGGCTATTGCCTGTACAAGATGGGCTGCAAGGGGCCAACCACCTACAATGCCTGTTCGGCCCTGCGGTGGAACGGCGGCGTTTCATTTCCGATTCAATCCGGCCACGGCTGCTTCGGTTGCTCGGAAGACGGCTTCTGGGATAAGGGGTCATTTTACGACCGACTCACAACCATCAGGCAGTTCGGCATCGAGGAGAACGCCGACCAGATCGGCATGGCCGCTGCCGGCGTAGTTGGGCTAGCCGTCGCTGCCCATGCGGCGGTCACCGCCGTGAAGCGGTTGACCCACAAGCCGGATCGCCAAGCCCAAAAAAGCAAACCGAGTTGAGGAGGGGCGACGGTGGCCGTCCAGACACCGAACGGGTTCAATCTCGATCGTTCAGGCAGGCGAATCGTCATCGATCCGCTGACGCGGGTCGAAGGCCACCTGCGTGTCGAAGCCAATCTCGATTCCGACAATGTGATCCGCAATGCGGTCTCAAGCGGGACGATGTGGCGCGGCATCGAAGTCATCCTGCGCGGGCGCGATCCGCGCGACGCCTGGGCGTTCACCGAGCGGATTTGCGGAGTCTGCACCGGCACCCATGCGCTCACCTCCGTGCGCGCGGTTGAAAATGCACTTGGAATTGCGATTCCGGAGAATGCCAATTCGATCCGCAACATCATGCAGTTGTGCCTGCTCGTGCATGATCACCTCGTACATTTCTATCACCTGCACGCGCTAGATTGGGTCGACGTGGTCTCCGCGCTCAAGGCCGATCCCAAGTCGACCTCCGCGCTCGCGCAGTCTATCTCGCCCTGGCCGCTGTCGTCTCCTGGCTATTTTAAAGATTTGCAGATCCGGCTCACCAAATTCTTCGGATCAGGACAACTCGGTCCGTTCAAGAATGGCTATTGGGGGCATCCGGCCTACAAGCTGCCACCGGAAGCGAACCTGATGGCTGTAGCGCATTATCTGGAAGCGCTGGACTTCCAGAAGGAGATCGTCAAGATCCAAGCTATCTATGGCGGTAAGAACCCGCATCCGAACTGGCTGGTCGGCGGCGTGCCCTGTGCGATCAACATCGAGGGAACTGGTGCGGTGGGTGCGATCAATATTGAGCGTCTGAACATCGTGTCCTCGATCATCGACCGTTCGATCGAATTTGTCGAGCAGGTCTACCTGCCCGACATTGCCGCGATCTGCTCGTTCTATAAGGACTGGCTTCATGGCGGCGGACTTTCGAGCAAGAGCGTGATGTCCTATGGCGACATCCCCGAAATCGCAAATGACTGTTCCGCCAAAAGTTTGAAGCTGCCGCGTGGGGTCATTCTCGGTGGCAATCTCAAGGAGATACTGCCGATCGACCATGGTGATCCCGAGCAGATCCAGGAATTCGTCGCGCATTCATGGTATAAATACCCCAGCGATTGCTGTGGACTGCATCCCTGGGACGGTATCACCGAGCCGCGTTTTGAACTTGGGCCAAAACTCAAAGGCAGTAAGACAGATATCAAGGAACTCGATGAAGGCGGCAAGTATTCCTGGATCAAAGCGCCGCGCTGGCGCGGCCACGCCGTGGAGGTCGGGCCGTTGGCGCGATACATCATCGGTTATGCGCAAGGCAAAGCCGAGTTCAAGGAGCCGGCCGAGAGACTGCTCAAGGGGCTCAATCTTCCCCTGACTGCGCTGTTCTCGACGCTTGGCCGTACTGCAGCGCGGGCGCTCGAATGCCAGTGGGCGGCGCATCAGATGCGTTATTTCCAAGATAAGCTCGTAATCCACATCAAGGCAGGCAATACGGCAACTGCCGATGTCAGTAGATGGAAGCCGGAAAGCTGGCACAAGGAGGCCAAGGGCTTCGGGTTCAGTGAGGCCCCGCGCGGTGCACTTGGGCACTGGATCAAGATCAAAGGCGCCAAGATCGACAATTATCAATGTGTCGTGCCGACGACGTGGAACGGATCTCCTCGCGATCACAAGGGCAATATTGGCGCTTTTGAAGCCTCCCTGATCGGTACCCCGATGGTCGATCCGCAGCGGCCCCTGGAGATCTTGCGCACGATCCACTCCTTTGATCCGTGCTTGGCTTGCTCGACCCACGTGATGAGTCCTGACGGCCAGGAAATGGCCTCAATCAATGTTCGTTAACGACATGCTGGACAGAGCTCGAAAGCTCCTTGCTGCCGTCGATGCGGAACCCACTGAACGGAGCATCGGCGCTGGTATCGCTTACGCGCCGGTGCGACTGTGGCATTGGGTTAATGCGGCGGCCATTCTGATGCTGAGTTTAACCGGCTATGTCATTGGAACCGGGACACCGGCGATTTCGGTAGAGGCAAGCGGCGATTTCCTGTTCGGCTATATCCGCTTTGCTCATTTCTCGTGGGGATATGTGCTCAGTATCGGCTTTCTTCTGCGGATCTACTGGGCGTTGATCGGAAACGCGCATGCCATGCAGATCTTTTGGGTGCCGCTCTGGCGCAAGTGCTTTTGGCGCGAGGTGTACCACGAGATTCGCTGGTATGCGTTCCTTACAGTTGAGCCCGAGCCGCGCGTCGGGCACAACCGTCTTGCTCAGCTCGCGATGTTCTTCATGTTTACGCAGACGATCACGTTCATGGTCGTCACAGGCTTTGCACTTTATGGGCAAGGTTCCGGTACTGACAGCTGGCAGTACAAGCTGTTCGGCTGGGTATTTTCAATTTGGCCGAACAGCCAGGACGTCCATACCTGGCATCATCTCGGCCTGTGGGTGATCCTGACCTTTGCGCTGGTCCACATCTACGCGGCGGTCCGGGAAGACTTAGGTCGCGCCGGAGCGTCTCTACTGTGATCTCGGGTGAGCGCGGATTTTACGATTGACTGGCAAGCGGATGCTGAATCCGGAAAACAAGAAAAGGATCCTGGTGCTCGGCATCGGCAATATCCTGTGGGCCGATGAGGGATTCGGCGTGCGGGTGGTCGAGGAGTTTCATCGCCGCTACGCGATCGATGACAACGTAACCGTCCTCGATGGCGGCACACAGGGTCTCTACCTCGTTAGTTTTCTTGAGCAGGCCGATTGCCTGATCGTGTTCGATGCCGTCGACTATGGATTGCTGCCCGGGCAGTTGAAGCTTGTGCGAGATGAGGAAGTGCCAACATTTACCGCCGCCAAGAAGGTGAGCCTGCATCAGACCGGCTTTCAGGAGGTCTTGAGTGCGGCCGTCCTGCTTGGCCGCCGCCCGCGAGAGCTCGCTCTCATCGGTTGTCAGCCGCTGGACTTGGAGCATTGGGGTGGTCCGCTGACCGCCCCGGTACGCTTTCAGATTGCGCCTGCGATTGAACTGGCTTGCAAACTCCTAGCGCAATGGGACTCGCCGGCAAAGCCGCGGACCGCGCCGCTGCCTGCTTCAGAACGGCTGTTGGCGAACAATATCGACCATGCAAACTATGAGATGGGGGCGCAGCCGATCTAGCGGCCTGCGATTGACCATGTGCCTTGGCTTGCCAATGACGATTGTCGAGACCGACGGCATCACGGCGCTGTGCGAGTATGGCAATGAACAACGGCGCGTCTCGGTCATGCTGCTCTCCGACGCCTCGGCCGGCGCCAAGGTGCTCGTTCATATCGACAGCGCGGTGCGGCTTTTGGACGAAAATGAAGCAAGGCTGATCTCGGAAGCACTTGCCGGGCTTGAGGCAAGTCTCAACGGCCAGGACTGCGATCGCTTCTTTGCGGACTTGATCGGTCATGAGCCGCAATTGCCGGAGCACCTACGCTAGCAGTTCCGCTCGCCGGTTGCGCCGACTAGGCTTGCTCACAAAAACGTATCCCAGCCGCATGTAACCTTGCATCGAAAATGTGAGGCGTTTCGAGCCGTTGGTTCGAGCGCGAGTCGCGTCCAGGCGGTGATTGGCATGCGCCTTGCTAATGCCCTGCTAGCAGAACCGAACATGATCAGGAAGGCGTGTGATGAAGTTGCAGCCGACGCAGCATGGTCTGGCGCGGCCCGCTCTGTCCGACGTGGAGGGCGTCAGCGTCGATGCGCGCCTGGTCGCGCACGCTCCCTTGAGGGCGGCCGTGATGCCGCTGCGGGCGGTCGATCCCCTATATTTGCTCCGGATCATCTACGTCGCATTCTTACTTCCTGAAATCGTCAAGGCGTTTCGGCGGCGCATGAAAGGTACAGTGCCTGAGCGCGGCATAGGTGGCGTACTGGTTGAGTGGCTCGGCCTGCGAGGCCCGTCGACGCCGATCCTGTGCCATCGGCACGATACGCTCCGCCTGATCGGCAGGAGACCGGTCCGTTTGGCCACGATCGATCGCATCTCGGTACCGATTGTTTGGCCACACGCCGGCAGCGCTTGTGTCGGCACGTGCACTGCCTCTCGATACAGCCAACGGAACATCGCATCATGAAAACAGCGATCCGCGTTGTATCCGACGGCGCCGACGGGGCAGCGAGTAACCTTGCCACGGGCTCTGGACGTCTCGATGTATTCTATAGTGGGTTGACGAGTGCGACTGGGCTCGCCAAGCGCGCTTGGCGCGAAGGCGACGAGCTTGCAAGGAACTATCCGAATGCCATGGCGCTGTTATCGAGTACCGCTGCTGCCGTTGGCAGCCAGAGAAGCAGCGCTCGGACACAACTGTACGGACTCGCGAATCTCACCGATCCCGAGCGCAAGCTGATAGGCGAAGTGCTCGGAGAAGGTGAGGTCGCCGGCGTGGTTGCGCTGCCAGATGGCTCCTTGGCGCAAATCCAGGAGTCGGTGCTTGCGGGAATCTGGCGCGTGCACATCGGGAGCGAGCCGGCGCACGAATATCTTGAGGTCGGAGCGATCCCGCAGATCGTCCGGCGCGCCGCAACTGACCTGACGTCCGCCGATCTTGCGATCGGCGCGGCGCCGGACGGCGCGATGAACGTGCAACCGTTGCTCGCCGAGATACGCGAGCGGGCGCGCGTCTGGCGCTTTGGCATGCGCGCGCATGTCATCAATCTCACCTTGCTGCCGATGAGCGTTATCGACCTGGCATTCCTGCAGCAAAGCGTGGGCAATGGCCCGGTCCAACTCATCTTCCGTGGCTACAGCACGTGCCGAGTGCAGGCGACCGGGATCAGGAACGTCTGGTCGGTGCAGTTCTTCAGTTCTACGGACAATATCATCCTTGATACGCTGGAGGTCGGCGGCGTTCCGATTGTTGCGTTGGCTGCCGACGAGGATTTCCAGGACTCTGCTGAGCGCATGCAGGAAATTATTAAGGCGTATTTCACATGAAGAGCTTGGAGAACGTTCGGCGTCGGGTGGGATCCCGTAGACGGCGCGGGCGCAGCGATCGCCGGCATAACTCGCGCAGGATGTTGGCGGAGCGGTGCGCATGAGCCTCGCTGCCCAGAACAAAATCGATGTAACCGTATCAGTAGCTGCCGACGTAGTCGCCGCGATCGAGATCCTGCCACGAGTCCGGCCGCCGCTGGCGCGGTTGTTCGCTGGCAAACAGGCCTCGTTGCTGCTCAAGGTGCTGCCGCGGCTCTTCGCGTTGTGTGCCGCTGCGCAGCAAACTGCACTGCTGTCCGCGGTCGAGACGGCGCGCGACGAAGTGATCACCCGTACGACAAAACAGCATCGTATTGCGCTTATCGTTATCGAGCGCATCGCGGAGTTGCTACGGGGCGTGTTTGTCGGACATCTTGCGCAAGACATCGCCAGTGCGGCGGCGATTCGCTCTCTTATGCGGGGAATGTCAGCGCTTGTCGGTAGCGCACAGCCAGCCTGGAGCTCAGCTCAATGCGAAGCAACAGTGCGGATCGTGGCTGCGCTGAACGCGCTCGGCATGTCGAATGAGGGGGGCGCAGTGAGGTCCGATAGCCCATTGGCGCTTCGCATTGCAAGGCTTGATGAGATCGGCCTGAAGTCAATTCCGGCGGAGCACTCGTTCCTGTCCGTTGCTGACGACCTCAACATCATTAAACGGCTGCTCGTGGATGGCACGACATTTTGCTATTGTCCAGATATTGACGGCCAGGTGCCCGAGACGGGCCCATGGGCGCGCCAAATGACGCGTGATCGGCTCTCGCCGAGCCCCTCCGGTGCGGCCGAGCGGCTGAGGGCCAGAATTGCCGAAGCCCTCCGGTTATGTGCCTGGCTCAAGGCCGGTGCTCAGATTGACTCGGCGGAGCATGGAATTATCGAAAGATATAAGTTAGGGCCCGGCCGTGCGGCGGCCGCGGTCGAATGCGCCAGGGGGCGTCTCTACCACGCGGTTGAGCTTGATCCTCAGGGCCGGATATCGCTCTTCGAATTCCTTGCGCCGACGGAGTGGAATTTCCACCCGCGCGGACCGCTTGTCCGCAGCCTGCAGGGCGCGGTGCTGACGGATAGGCGACGTCGGGATGCGGTCGATGCCGTGATTGCATCGCTCGATCCTTGCGTCGGGTTCACACTCAATTTTCGCGAAGTTGGCGATGCATGAAATGGCGATTTGTCTTGGCATCATTCAAATCGTCGAGGAGGAGGTACGTCACCGATCGCTTTCGCGGGTGCGGAGCGTCTGTCTAGAGATGGGAGCGCTGAGTCATGCCGCGCCTGAAGCAATCAGGTTCTGCTTTGCGGTCGTTGCGAGGCGGACCGTTGCCGAGGGTGCAGTCCTTAATATCGTCGAACTGCCAGGCGTTGCCTGGTGCATGAGCTGTTCAAAGAGCGTCGAGATTGCGCGACGTGGTGAATGCTGTCCTTGCTGCGGCAGCTATCAGTTGCAGGTAACCGCGGGCGAACAGATGCGCGTGAAAGAACTGGAGATCGATTGATGTGTACTGTTTGCGGCTGCACCGAAGAGACGCCGTCGAGCAAACGCGCCAAGGCGCATGATGCGAAGAGCCATGAGCGATCCGATGCCCATGTGCAGAACGATTGCGATCGCTATTGTGCCCGTCCGCATGAGGACCAAGGTCCGCAGCGTTCAAACCATGCTGGCGATAGTCATAGTCGCCATCGTCGCTCTGCCCATCACCAGGCTCACGGTGGGCAGGCGCTTCTGAGCGGCGGCGCCGGGCCGGCTGGCTTGAAGGTCGCGGGCATAGGCAGAAAGCGGGTCATCCAGATTGGGCGCGATATTCTTGGCAAGAATAATGGGATTGCGGCGGACAACCGCGCGCTCTTCGTCGCCGATGACCTGCTTGTATTTAATCTTTTGTCCAGTCCCGGTGCAGGTAAAACGACGCTGCTCGTCCGCGGGGTGTCTGAGCTCAAGCGTAGCCGGCCGGTCGGGGTCATCGAAGGCGACCAGCAGACCTCGAATGATGCCGAACGCATTCGGGCCGCCGGCGTGCCAGCCATTCAAGTCAACACCGGCAAGGGTTGCCATCTCGACGCTGCGATGATTGGCGAGGCTTATCGCCGCTTGCCGCTGCTCACGGGTGGCATTCTCTTCATCGAGAACGTCGGTAATCTAATCTGTCCCGCAGCCTTCGATCTTGGCGAGGCCTGCAAGATCGTAGTGCTGTCGACTACCGAAGGTGAAGACAAGCCGCTCAAATATCCTGACATGTTTGCCGCTTCTTCGCTCATGGTGATCAACAAGATTGATCTGGCCCCGCTGCTTGAGTTCGATTTGGGCAAGACGATCGGATACGCTAGACGAGTCAATCCAAAGATCGACGTGCTTGTAGTTTCGGCTCGTACGGGTGAGGGTTTTGACGCGCTCTACGCCTGGATCGATAGACAGGCGGGGCATCAGAGGCGCGCCCTAGAGGACATAAGGCGATGAGCGTGCCAACCACCTGCGACCGAACGCGGCTGCGCGTGCGCGTGAGTGGGGCCGTGCAAGGGGTCGGCTTTCGTCCTTACGTCTATGGACTCGCCATGCGCTACGGATTGGCGGGATTTGTCATCAATGGCCCCGAAGGCGTTACGATCGAGGTCGAGGGCCAACGTGCGTTGGAGTTTGTCGCCACGTTGCCGCTCGAGGCGCCTCCATTGGCACGCATCGACGATATCTGCGTTCGGGAGACTGCGGCGCTCGCGGCGAAAGGCTTTTCGATCGGCACGAGCGAAGGCGGCAAATTGTCAACGCAGATCGTCGCTGATGCTGCTGCCTGCCAGCAATGCCTCAGCGAGCTGTTCGATCCAGAAAATCGGCATTACCTTTACCCCTTCATCAGTTGCTGCCATTGCGGCCCACGCTACACCATCGCCAAACGGCTGCCGTACGACCGGCGCAACACCGTGATGAGGGCTTTTAGGCTGTGCGCCGCCTGCGCGGCCGAATATGCCGATCCGTCGAGCCGCAGGTTTCATGCGGAGGCGATCGCGTGTCCGACATGCGGGCCTCGGCTCAGCCATGGGATCAGCACCATCGTCGCGGCAATCACGAGGGGACAAATCGTGGCGATCAAGGGGCTCGGGGGATACCAGCTTCTTTGCGATGCGCGTAACCAGGACGCGGTGCAGCGTTTGCGCAGGAGAAAGCAGCGCCTTCAGAAGCCGTTCGCGGTTATGGTAGAGTCCATAGAGCGCGTCAGTGACATCGCGGAGGCGAACGCGCCAGAGCTTGCGCTGCTCGAATCCGTAGCACGCCCCATCGTCCTTCTGCCTTCGCGCAACAATTTGGCGCCCGCCATAGCTCCTGGCTTATCGCGCGTGGGTGTTATGCTGCCCGTAGCGCCGCTTCATCACCTCATCCTTCATGCGCTTCGCACAGCAGGAGCATGTGAGCGGACCGGCCCGGTCATCGTCGCCACCAGTGCCAATCGTTGCGGCGAACCGCTCCTGATCGACAACGCGCAGGCGCTGGGGCGGCTCAAGGGGATCTCCGACCTTATCGTGACCCATGATCGCGATATAGTGACGCGTGCTGATGACTCCGTGGTGTCGGTCGTGGCTGGCCGGCAGCAATTCATTCGTCGTGCCCGTGGCTATGTTCCCGAACCGATCAGGCTTGTGATGTCTGTGCCGCCCGTACTCGCCGTCGGCGGCGCACTGAAATCGACCGTCACCATCACGCGGGACAACCAAGCGTTCGTCTCTCAGCATATTGGCGATCTGGATACGGCCGAAGGCATCCGTGCGTTCGAGGAGACGGTCCGACACCTCACATCGAGCCTCGATGTGGAGCCTGTCGCCATCGCCCACGATCTGCATCCCGATATGGCTTCTACCCGGTTTGCGGAAGCAAATGGCCGCGCGCTGGTCGCTGTCCAGCATCACCACGCACACGCTGCCGCAGTGATCGCCGAGCATGGCCATACGGGACCTGCGCTTGCCCTGGTGCTCGATGGCCATGGCCTTGGCTCCGAGGGCGGTAATTGGGGTGGCGAGCTATTGTTGTGCGAAGGGACGAGGTGCCGACGCATCGGGCACTTAGCGCCCCTGCAAATGCCTGGTGGAGATCGTGCAGCCCGCGAGCCGTGGCGCATGGCCAGCGCAGTATTACATGAGCTCGGCCGGGGTAACGAAATCGGGCCGCGCTTTGCGGCGCAACGGCAGGCTGGATGTGTGTCGGCCTTGCTCGAACAGCCGGGCGGGGCCACCACGACCAGTGCGGGCCGGTTGTTCGACGCGGCAGCGGCGCTGCTGGGGATTGCGAGTTTGCAGAGCTATGAGGGCGAAGCGGCGATGAAGCTCGAGGCGCTGGCGCGGCGGACCGCGATTCTCGAAGCCGGCTGGACGATCGATGGCGGCGAGCTGTCGCTTCGTCCGCTGTTTGCGCGCTTGATTGCAAATGACATTGACGCGGTGGGCGGAGCCGGGCTGTTTCAGGGCACCTTCGCCGCCGCCTGCGTCGACTGGGTCACGCGGTCCGCGCGGACAACGGGCGTTGATACGGTCGTTCTGAGCGGCGGCTGCTTCCTGAACGCGGTGCTGGCGGATGAAATCCCGCGCGGTTGCAGCGCTGCCGGCCTTACCCCGCTCGTGCCACGGCGGGTGCCGCCCAATGATGGCGGTTTGAGCCTTGGCCAGGCCTGGATTGCCGCCCTGCAGATAGCTCAACACTCATCCGCCAGGGTAGGAACAGCCTGATATGTGTCTTTCGGTTCCGGCAAAGATTGCGAAAATTCTTCCCAACGACGTGGCCATAGTGTCCATCGATGGCATCAGCCTGGAGATATCGATCGCCCTCGTCGACGAGCTCGAGGTCGGCGATTGCGTCCTTGTCCATGTCGGCTATGCGCTGGCCAAGATCGATCCGATGGAAGCCAAGCGCACGCTGGAGCTGCTGCAGGAGCTAGGCAGCGCAGGGGAACGCCGATCATGAAATATGCCGACGAGTTTCGCGACAAGGCCATCGCGCAGGGAATTGCGCGTGCGATTGGCGCCGAGGTTAGTTCGCAAAGAGCTTATCGGTTCATGGAATTCTGCGGCGGGCACACTCATGCGATCTCCCGTTATGGCCTGGAGGATCTGCTGCCCGCGAACGTCCGCATGATCCACGGGCCCGGTTGTCCCGTCTGCGTTCTGCCCGCCAGTCGAATCGACATGGCGGTCCGGCTTGTCGATCGACCGGAGGTCACTCTGTGCGTCTACGGTGACCTGATGCGCGCGCCTGGGCCGCAAGGACAGTCCCTGTTGCGAGCTAAAGCGCTCGGCGCCGACATTCGGATGGTCTACTCGACGCTCGACGCTATCCGGCTCGCCGAACAGGCGCCGAGCCGCGAGGTGGTTTTCTTTGCCATCGGATTTGAGACCACGACGCCCCCGACCGCGGTGATGATCCGAATTGCTGAGAAGAAGCGGCTGAAGGGCCTCAGTGTGTTCTGCAACCACGTGCTTACACCCTCTGCGATGCACAGCATTCTCGAGAACCCCAAAATTCGCGACACCGGCGGGGTTCCAATTGACGGCTTCATCGGGCCTGCACATGTTAGCACCATTATCGGTACGCAGCCTTACGAGCCCCTGGCAGAACAATTTGGCAAGCCGATCGTGATCGCGGGATTTGAACCGCTCGATGTGATGCAGGCAATTCTGATGCTGGTGCGGCAGGTGAACGAAGACCGCTACGAGGTGGAGAACCAATACAGTCGGGCGGTGACGCGTGAAGGCAATCGGCGCGCCAAGGACGAGGTATCGCAGATATTCGAACTGCGCGAGCAGTTTGAATGGCGTGGGCTCGGACTCGTACCCAACAGCGGACTGAAGCTGAAACGGGCTTACGCGCAATTCGACGCTGAGACGCGTTTTGCGATCCACGATCTGCGTGTCGCAGACAATCCGGCGTGCGAGTGCTGCGCGATCCTGCGTGGCGCCAAGCGGCCGGTCGAGTGTAAGCTGTTTGGAACCGTCTGCACGCCAGAAACTCCCATAGGATCCTGCATGGTATCATCGGAAGGCGCTTGTGCGGCCTATTGGACCTATGGCCGAGTTCGCGATGAACCGTTGAGGCGGACGTCATGAGTGTAAAGGGTTACCAACGCAAGCTCGACGTCGAGAACGGACGCGTTGATCTTTCTCACGGATCCGGGGGCCGTGCCATGGCACAGCTGATCTCCGGCCTTTTTCACCAAGCCTTTGGTAATGAATGGCTCGCCCGCTGCAATGATCAGTCGGCGTTTGACGTTGCGGCAGGCAGGATGGTGATGACGACCGACGGCTATGTGGTCTCGCCGCTGTTCTTTCCCGGCGGCAATATCGGGTCACTGGCTGTGCACGGCACGATCAATGATGTCGCCATGTCCGGCGCGCGTCCCCTCTATCTGTCGGCTAGTTTTATCATCGAGGAGGGCTTCCCGTTTTCTGATCTGAAGGCGATCGCGGATTCCATGGGCGCGGCAGCGCGCAGTGCCGGCGTTTACATCATTGCCGGAGACACCAAGGTCGTCGAGCGCGGCAAGGCGGATGGTCTGTTCATCTCTACGACAGGGATCGGGATTGTGGCCGATGGGCTCGATCTCTCCGCCGACAAGGCTAGGGTCGGGGACCGTGTGCTGGTCTCCGGTAGCGTCGGCGATCATGGGGTGGCGATCATGTCAAAACGCCAGAACGTCGTTTTTCAAACCGAGGTCGTCTCGGATTCCGCAGCGTTGCATAACCTCGTCGAGGTCATGGTTGCCGCCGGCGGTAGCGGCATCCGGGTGATGCGCGACCCCACGCGCGGTGGGCTTGCCGCGACCCTGAACGAGATTGCGCATCAATCCGAGCTCGGGTTCCGTCTGCAGGAAGCATCCATTCCGGTGAAGCCGGCGGTTGCGGCTACCTGCGAACTCCTTGGACTCGATCCGATCCATGTCGCCAACGAAGGCAAGCTCGTTGCGATCGTCGCGCCTGATTTGGCCGATGCCGTGCTTGCAGCCATGAAGGCGCATCCGCTCGGGTCCGACGCAGCTGATATCGGCGAAGCAGTGGCTGACAATCGGAAATTTGTGCAGATGGCGACCAGTTTCGGCGGTCGACGAGTCGTCGACTGGTTGTGGGGCGAACAATTGCCTCGCATCTGTTAACACGCTGCGCATCATCCAGTTTTTGCAACCAAGTTTATGATCAATCGTCATGAGCCATCACCCATCACCCATTAGCTCTGAAAGCGATCCCTTCTATGGACAATCTGCCCAACCGGCAGACTGCGGTTTCGCTCTTTAGGCGTGCTGAATTTCGGTTGTTAGCTTTTCCACGAGCCGAGAACGCAATTCGAGACAGTTCATCGCCATCGCGCAGTTCCGCCGGTTAAGCTCAGCGAGCATGGTCACACGATCGCTCGGAACCCCCGTGGGTTTGAAATCCTGCGAAGCTTGTCAAATATCGTTGAATTTCTGCGCCATTTCGACGGCTGCGTCGCAATATCGCTGCTCGCTTCCGATTAGAAAGGCGCTCCAGGCAGGGAGTTTTCAAATGAAGGTCGGAGTCCCCAAGGAAATCAAGGCGCATGAATATCGCGTGGGCCTTACCCCGGGAGCTGTCCGCGAATACGTGGCAGCGGGCCACCGCGTGATGATCGAGACAAATGCGGGCGCTGGTATTGGTGCAACCGACGACGATTATCGCAATGTTGGCGGAACGATTCTAACCTCCGCAGCCGAGGTATTCGCATCGAGCGAGATGATCGTAAAGGTTAAGGAACCTCAGCCATCGGAATGGTGTCAGCTGCGGGAAGATCAGATCCTGTTCACTTATCTGCATCTGGCCCCCGACCCGGATCAGGCCAAGGGCCTCCTGAAATCTGGATGCACTGCGATCGCCTACGAGACCGTAACTGATCCGCATGGTGGTCTTCCGCTGCTGGCGCCGATGAGCGAGGTCGCGGGTAGGCTTGCGATCGAAGCGGCGGGCAGCGCCCTGAAGCGGAATGCAGGCGGACGAGGGCTGTTGATCGGTGGGGTGCCCGGTGTTCAGCCTGCCAGAATCGTGGTGATCGGAGGTGGCGTCGTTGGTACGCACGCGGCACGCATGGCGGTTGGTCTGGGCGCAGAGGTGACCATCATCGACCGTTCGATACTCCGGCTCCGCGAGCTGGACGAGCTATTCGAAGGACGCGCTCGCACCAGGTTTTCGACTATCGGCTCTGTGGAGGAAGAGATATTTGCGGCGGATGTCGTGATTGGTGCGGTGCTCGTTCCAGGTGCGAGCGCGCCGAAGCTGGTCCGCCGGAGCATGCTGAGCTCGATGCGCAAGAGGGCGGTGCTCGTGGACGTCGCTATCGATCAGGGCGGCTGCTTTGAGACATCGCACCCAACCACTCACGCTGATCCTACTTACGAAGTGGATGGCATCATTCATTATTGCGTGGCCAATATGCCCGGTGCCGTGCCGCTGACCTCGAGCCAAGCACTGAACAACGCGACGCTGCCGTTTGGTTTGGCTCTGGCCGACATGGGCTTTTCCGCCGTGCTCGAAAATCCGCATTTGCGCGCAGGCCTCAACGTCCATCGGGGCCGGCTAACTTACGAAGCGGTGGCCGAAAGCCTCGGGCTGCCCTTCTCACCGATCGAACAGGCTGCGGCCTGATCCCAGAGGCCCTTATGGGCGTTTCCTCCCTGACTTAGGCCACCCTTCGGGGTGGCTTTTTTTGACTCCATCGATCTGCTGACCGGCGCCGGCATTTATTTCGAACTTGGAGCGAAGCGGAGGATCACCAGACGAACGCCCGGCTTTAGTCCCCGCACGATGCGAGACAATGTACTTTCGGTCCATACAGCGCATATGAATGCCGGTTTTGCCGGGTAATCCAGGGCAACTGAGAATGCGTCCTGCGGGTCCGCTGGGGGCCCGCGATCACCGGACCGACTTTGTCTGGCCCGATCGCCGCGATTCTGACTGTCTGTGGCGACGCCAACCGGGCCGGTGATGACTGCGCGGGTTACCGTGGTGCTGTCGCTGAAGGCGCCGCTGCCCGGTGAGTGGATCCATCAAGAGGCGGCTCGGGGTCGACCCGACACACCGGCGGAGAACTTTTTGAAGTCGTGCGGCGCATCCATCGCCGCGGCACGGCGGCCTTAGCAAGGATCGGAGATTGTTCCTTGAGGCTGGCGAACGCGGTTCACCTGATCACTGGCTGCCGTGAGATCGACCATCGCAAACCACGGCATCGAGCTCAAGCTACTGTCATGCGCGGTGTAGGATTTGCGACACCGTGTCGAGACGGCGACTTGCGTTCTCGAAAATAGCCCAGACAAAATCAAGTTAAACTGTCTGGCACAAGACTTGAAAGCAAGAAATTGTCCCGCAACTTTCGCTCATGGAATCGCAGTGATGGCCTACAAGATAATCGCATCCCAGTGCACCGTCTGCGGTGCATGCGAGTTCGAATGTCCCAATGCCGCGATCAACCTGAAGAAAGACATATATGTGATCAATCCGACCCAGTGTACCCAATGTGAGGGGCACTTTGACGCGCCGCAATGCGCCGTCGTTTGTCCGGTGCCCGATACTTGCGTGCCGGCGTAGGTGGAGTAGCCGATGAGAGGAGCTCCGGCACGAAACATGATGAAAACGCGGTCGACCGCCGCCGCCTTTTGGATCCGTCTTCTATTTCTCTCACTCGCTGACCCCGAGTCGGCGGCAACTTGCGCGATCCGCTCAGATAGATTGTGGCGGAATCCTCTCCAACGGGAGTTGTCGTTGCGCGAGTGGAGCGGGCAATGGTAGCCGTACAAGAGACGGTCGAGCGCGTGAAGCGCATCGACGTCGACCAGTATCGTTATGGGTTTGAGACCCTGATCGACTCCGAGAAGGCCCCGAAGGGTCTGTCGGAAGAGATCGTAAAATTCATCTCGCAGAAGAAGAACGAACCCGACTGGATGCTCCAGTGGCGGCTGGAAGCCTATCGGCGCTGGCTGACCATGACCGAGCCGACTGGGCGCGCGTCGACTATCCCAAGATCGATTTCCAGGATCTCTACTACTACGCGGCACCGATGCCGAAGAAGACGGTCACCTCGCTGGATGAGATCGATCCGGAGATCCTGAAGACCTACGAGAAACTCGGCATTCCCCTGCGGGAAGTCGCCATGCTCGAAGGTGTGGAACCCAAGCCCGGCGAGGAAGATCCGGCGCGCCGCAAGATCGCGGTCGATGCTGTCTTCGACTCGGTCCCGGTTGCGACCACCTTCAAGGCGGAGCTGAAGAAGGCCGGCGTGATCTTCATGCCGATCTCGGAGGCGATCCGCGAGCATCCCGAACTGGTGCAGAAATATCTCGGCTCCGTGGTGCCAACCTCTCGGCCTGGTCGGATAGAAGCAACGCTCGCGGTAGTTACGAGGTCAACCGTCTGCGTACGGACTTTCCTGCGCTCGCCATGACGGTGTACGGCAAGCCGCTTGTTTACCTCGATAACGCTGCATCCGCGCAAAAGCCCAACGCGGTGCTTGACCGTATGATGCAGGTGTACTCCAGCGAATACGCCAACGTTCATCGCAGCTTGCACTACCTCGCTAACGCGGCGACCGAGGCGTATGAAGGCGCCCGTACCAAAGTGGCGCGGTTCGTGATCGCGCGTTTAAACGAAGAGATCATCTTCACTCGGAGCGCCACGGAGGCAATCAATCTGGTCGCCCAGACTTTTGGCCGGGAACGCATTACCCCGGGTGATGAGATCGTTCTCTCGATTATGGAACACCACTCCAACATTGTGCCATGGCACCTTCTCAGGGAACGATTCGGTGCAGTGATCAAATGGGCGCCAGTGGATGATGACGGAAACTTCTTACTCGATGATTTTGAGCGACTGCTGACCCCGCGCACCAAGATGGTTGCAATCACACAAATGTCGAACGTGCTCGGCACAGTGTTGCCGGCGAAAGACGTGGTGAGGATCGCGCATGCTCGTGGTATCCCGGTGCTGGTCGGCGGCTCGCAAGCTTGCGTCCATCTGAGCGCGGACGTCTGCGATACTAATTGCGATTTCTACGTCATGACGGGCCACAAACTCTATGGTCCGACTGGCATCGGTGTGCTTTACGGCAAGTCTGAGCATCTGGGATCGATGCCGCCCTTCAATGGCGGCGGGGAGATGGTCCGCGAGGTCTCGCGTTCCGGCGTCATTTATGCTGATCCGTCACACCGGTTCGAAGCGGGTACGCCGCCGATCGTCGAAGCCATCGGTTTAGGGGCGGCTATCGATTACATCAATTCGATAGGCAAGGTGCAGATCCGCAGGCACGAGAGCGTACTGCTCGCTTACGCGCAGGAGAAGCTGGCGGACGTCAACTTCGTGCGCTTGATCGGGACCCCGGCCGAGAAGGGTCCGATCATTTCCTTTGATATGGAGGGTGCGCACGCGCATGATATTGCCACCGTCGTCGACCGCGCCGGTGTAGCGATGCGGGCGGGGGCCCACTGTGCGATGCCGCTGCTCAAGCGATTTGGCTTGCTGGCGACGTGCCGTGCGTCCCTTGGACTTTACAATACTCATGAAGAAATTGATGTGCTCGTGCGGGCGCTTATCAAGGCGCGGCAGCTGTTCTCGTAATTCGGCGGGCCTACGACGTCCAGGTGGCGAGATAGCTCGAATTGAGGTCTGGAGGATGAGGTCATGCACCTCATCGACATCACAGCAGGTAAGCACCTGTAGATCTCAGCAAGCATAAATAGCATTGGCAAGCCTGTGTCGGCGAACCGGCCTTCCTGTACGGCCGCCTTCGGCGAGCGCAGAGTACTGCGATCGGACGCCCTCGAGAATTGGGCGGTCGATTTTACAGGTAGCCAGCCCTTGTTCCATTTCGAACAGGGCAAAACCAAGCGTTCTCTGCTCAAAGCCTGATGTCGGGTTCGCAACAACACCCCCTGTCACCGCACCGGGCGCGCTAAGCGATTTTGATTGCTGTGTTTTTTGGTGCTCGCGAGGCGCTGGCATGCTGGTTGCAAAAGTCTTGCTCAAGACGCCGCCCTCGCAACAGCTAACCTTTGAAGGACATCAGATGAGTCTCGCCACGACCCAGAGCATCGCAGAAATCAGGGCTCGCAACAAAGAGCTGATCGAGGAGGTGCTGAAGGTCTATCCGGAGAAAACCGCGAAACGGCGTGCCAAGCACCTCAACGTTCACCAAGCCGGCAAGTCAGATTGCGGGGTGAAGTCCAACATCAAATCCATACCTGGCGTGATGACGATCAGAGGCTGCGCTTATGCAGGGTCAAAGGGGGTGGTCTGGGGACCGATCAAGGACATGGTCCATATCAGCCATGGCCCGGTAGGCTGCGGTCAGTATTCGTGGGGCTCGCGACGCAATTATTACGTTGGCACGACGGGCATCGATAGCTTCGTGACCCTGCAGTTCACCTCCGACTTCCAGGAAAAGGATATCGTATTCGGTGGCGACAAAAAGCTGGTCAAAATTCTTGACGAAATCCAGGAGCTGTTTCCGCTCAACAACGGCATCACGATCCAATCGGAATGCCCGATCGGATTGATCGGCGACGACATCGAGGCCGTGTCGAGAGCGAAATCCAAGGAATATGGCGGCAAGACCATCGTGCCGGTCCGTTGTGAGGGCTTTCGGGGCGTGTCGCAGTCACTAGGCCATCACATTGCCAACGACGCGGTGCGCGATTGGATTTTCGATCAGCTCGAGTCCGATGGTAAACCAAAGTTTGAGCCGACGCCGTACGATGTGGCGATCATCGGAGACTACAATATCGGCGGCGACGCCTGGTCATCACGAATTCTACTAGAGGAGATGGGCCTGCGGGTGATCGCGCAGTGGTCCGGCGACGGTTCACTGGCTGAGCTCGAGGCAACGCCGAAAGCAAAGCTCAACATTCTGCATTGCTACCGTTCCATGAACTACATCTCACGCCACATGGAAGAGAAGTTCGGTATCCCCTGGTGCGAGTACAACTTCTTCGGACCTTCAAAGATCGCAGAGTCGCTGCGCAAGATTGCGGGCTATTTCGACGACAAGATCAAGGAAGGCGCCGAGCGGGTGATTGAAAAGTACCAACCGCTGGTGAACGCCGTGATCGCGAAATATCGCCCGCGCCTGGAGGGCAAGACGGTGATGCTGTACGTCGGCGGGCTCCGTCCGCGTCATGTGATTGGCGCATACGAGGACCTCGGGATGGAAGTCATTGGCACTGGATACGAGTTCGGTCACAACGACGACTATCAGCGCACAGCTCAGCACTACGTAAAGGACAGCACGCTCATCTACGATGACGTCAATGGCTATGAGTTCGAGCGCTTCGTCGAGCAGCTCCAGCCTGACCTTGTCGGCTCGGGCATCAAGGAAAAATACGTTTTCCAAAAGATGGGTGTGCCTTTCCGGCAGATGCACTCCTGGGACTATTCGGGTCCATATCACGGTTATGACGGCTTTGCGATCTTTGCGCGCGACATGGACATGGCCGTCAACTCGCCGATCTGGAAGAAAACGAAGGCCCCCTGGAAGGAAGCTTCAAGGGCCAAACTTCTGGCTGCAGAATAGAGCAACTCATCTCGCTCTGTGGGAAAGCCGGGGCGATACCAATCTCGATAGTGAAGGATTTCAACAATGGCGCAGAGTGCCGAACACGTGCTCGATCATCTCGAGCTTTTCCGCGGTCCAGAATACCAGCAGATGCTGGCCAAGAAGAAGATATTCGAGAATCCTCGCGATCCCGCCGAGGTCGAACGTATCAAGGAATGGACGAAAACGGCCGAATATCGGGAAAAGAACTTTGCGCGGGAGGCGCTAGCGGTAAATCCGGCGAAGGCCTGCCAGCCGCTTGGCGCCGTGTTCGCCTCTGTTGGCTTTGAGGGCACGTTGCCCTTCGTCCACGGCTCGCAAGGCTGCGTGGCTTATTACCGCAGTCATCTGTCGCGGCACTTCAAGGAGCCGTCTTCCTGCGTCTCTTCGTCGATGACGGAAGACGCTGCCGTATTCGGCGGCCTGAACAACATGATCGACGGGCTCGCAAACAGCTATAACATGTACAAACCCAAGATGATTGCGGTCTCTACGACCTGCATGGCCGAGGTGATCGGCGATGACCTCAACGCCTTCATCAAAACGTCGAAAGAAAAAGGGTCGGTTCCGGCGAACTTCGATGTGCCATTCGCCCATACGCCGGCGTTCGTCGGCAGCCACGTCACCGGTTATGACAATGCGCTCAAGGGCATTCTGGAGCATTTTTGGGACGGTAAGGCCGGAACAGCGCCGAAGCTGAAGCGCAAGCAGAACGGGGCGATCAACATCATCGGTGGGTTCGATGGCTATACCGTCGGAAACCTTCGCGAGATCAAGCGCATCTTGGCGTTGATGGGCATCCAGCACACCATCCTCGCGGATAATTCTGAAGTCTTCGATACTCCGACCGACGGCGAATTCCGGATGTATGACGGGGGCACGACGCTGGAAGATGCGGCCAACGCGGTTCACGCTAAGGCGACAATCTCCATGCAGCAGTGGTGCACCGAAAAAACGCTGCCATTCGTGGCTGGGCATGGGCAGGAGGTCGTCTCCTTCAACTACCCGGTGGGCTTATCCGCAACGGATGACTTTATCGTGGCGCTGTCACGCATCAGCGGCAAGGAGATTCCCGAGCAACTCGCGCGAGAACGTGGCCGCCTAGTCGACGCTATCGCTGACTCCAGCGCGCATATCCATGGCAAGAAGTTCGCGATCTATGGCGATCCGGATCTTTGCTATGGGTTGGCTGCGTTTCTGCTCGAACTCGGCGCCGAACCGACACATGTGCTGTCCACCAACGGCAACAAGGCCTGGCACGAAAAAATGCAGGTGCTGCTTGCAAGCTCGCCATTTGGGCAAGGGTGCCAAGCCTATCCCGGCCGAGACCTCTGGCACATGCGCTCACTCCTGTTCACCGAGCCAGTCGATTTTCTGATTGGCAACACCTATGGCAAGTATCTGGAGCGCGATACAGGAACGCCACTGATCCGCATCGGCTTTCCGGTTTTTGATCGGCATCACCATCACCGCTCCCCTCTATGGGGCTATCAGGGTGGCCTGAATGTGCTGGTGAAGATCCTGGACAAGATCTTCGATGAGATCGACAAGAAGACAAACGTTCTTGGCAAAACTGATTACAGCTTCGACATCATTCGTTGATGAGCGACCGTGCGCGTGCCATCGCCCGAGCACCCGAGGATGGCACAAGCACACGACGGTTGACCATGCAATTAATTTGCGGAGGAAAAAGGGATGAGTTCACTAGCGGCCACGGTCCAGAATGTTTTCAACGAGCCGGGCTGCGCCAAGAACGGCAGTAAGCCGGAGGCTGAACGCAAGAGGGGCTGCACAAAACAACTGCAGCCGGGTAGCGCTGCCGGGGGCTGTGCTTTCGATGGCGCCAAGGTTGCGCTGCAGCCGTTCACCGATGTCGCTCACTTGGTGCATGGTCCGATCGCGTGCGAAGGTAATTCCTGGGACAATCGCGGCGCGGCGTCGTCAGGCTCGAATCTGTGGCGCACCGCGTTCACAACCGATTTGAGCGAAACCGATATTGTATTCGGAGGCGAGAAGCGGCTCTGCAAAGCAATCAAGGAGATCATCGACAAGTGCGACCCGCCCGCCATCTTCGTCTATCAAACCTGCATTCCGGCGATGATCGGCGACGACATCCACGCAGTCTGTAAGGCGGCATCTCAAAGGTTCGCAAAGCCGGTGATCCCGATCAATTCCCCGGGCTTCGTCGGCTCGAAGAACCTGGGTAACAAGCTCGCCGGCGAGGCGCTGCTCGATTATGTGATCGGGACGCAAGAGCCGGACCACACCACCCCGTACGATATCAACCTGATCGGGGAATACAACCTTTCGGGAGAACTCTGGCAAGTGAAGCCATTGCTAGACGAGCTTGGAGTACGGATTCTTTCCTGTATCTCCGGCGATGGCAAGTATTGCGAAGTCGCTTCATCTCATCGCGCGCGGGCGGCGATGTTGGTGTGCTCAAAGTCCATGATGAACGTCGCACGCAAGATGGAGCAGCGGTACGGGATCCCGTTCTTCGAGGGGTCGTTCTACGGTATTCAAGATTCGAGCGAATCACTGCGTCAGCTTGCCCGCTTATTGGTTGAACGCGGCGCGCCGACAGATCTGCTCGGACGCACCGAAGCGGTGATCGCGCGCGAGGAAGCGTGGGCCTGGGATGCGATCAAGCCGTACAAGCCCCGCTTGGAAGGCAAGAAGGCCTTGTTGATTACCGGCGGCGTCAAGTCATGGTCGGTCGTTGCGGCACTCCAGGAAGCCGGGCTTGAGTTAGTCGGAACCAGCATCAAGAAATCAACCAGGAAAGACAAGGAGCGCATCAAGGAGCTGATGGGGCAGGATGCCCACATGATTGAGGACATGACGCCGCGCGAAATGTATAAGATGTTGAAGGACGCAAAAGCGGACATCATGCTATCGGGCGGCAAGTCGCAGTTCGTCGCGCTGAAGGCGGCGATGCCCTGGCTCGATATCAACCAGGAGCGTTGCCACGCCTATATGGGCTATGTCGGAATGGTCAAGCTGGTGGAGGAAATCGATAAGTCGCTCTCCAGTCCGATGTGGGAGCAGCTACGTCGACCGGCACCATGGCAGGCATTGGCCAAGGCGATGGAGCAGATGCAATCGCCGGTGGCGGCGATCGCCTCCGATCCGGCGCTCGCCGAAACCGCGCGCCGTGCGAGGAAGATCTGCGTGTGTAACACGGTCGATCTGGGCACGATTGAGGATGCAATATACGCGCACGGCCTGAGGAGCGTCGCAGCGGTGAGAGAGCATACCAATGCGGTCGGTGGCTGCTGCCAAAGTCGCATCGAAGGTATCTTGGTGTCCGAGCCGTCTGCCATGCGACAAGCCGCAGAGTAGGGAGGCGTCATGGCCATCGTCACGGCGCCGACGAAAGCCTGCGCTGTCAACCCGCTGAAGATGAGCCAGCCGATCGGCGGCGCATTCGCCTTCATGGGGCTGCGTGGGGCGATGCCGCTTCTGCACGGCTCCCAGGGATGCACGTCCTTCGGACTCACGCTTTTCGTCCGGCATTTCAAAGAGGCAGTACCGCTGCAGACCACCGCGATGAGCGAGGTCGCGACCGTACTTGGCGGTTATGAGAATCTCGAGCAGGCGATACTGAACATCTACAACCGTACTAAGCCAAAGATCATCGGAATCTGCTCAACCGGTGTCACCGAGACCAACGGCGACGATGTGGATGCCTACCTCAAGCTAATCCGGAGCAAGCATCCGCAACTCGCAAAGTTGCCACTGGTGTATGTCTCGACGCCTGATTTCAAGGGCGCGTTCCAGGACGGCTGGGAGAAGGCTGTGGCGCGCATTGTGGAGGTGCTGGTGGAAGGGCCCAGCGCCAATGGCCTGCGGGACCCGTCGAAAGTGAATGTTCTGCCGGGATGTCACCTCACGCCCGGCGACCTTGATGAACTCCGTGTCATAGTGGAGGATTTCGGCTTGTGCCCGTCCTTCCTCCCTGACCTGGCGGGATCGCTCGATGGGCATATCCCCGATGAGTTTACGCCCACGACCATCGGCGGCATCGGCGTCGACGAAATCGCGAGCATGGGCCGCGCCGGATGGACGATTGCAATCGGGGCGCAGATGCAGCGTGCGGCGGAGGTCATGCAGGTCAAGACCGGCGTGCCTTTTCGCGTCTTCGAGCGGATGTGTGGTCTCTGTCCGAACGACGAATTCATGACGTTCTTGAGCGAGATCAGCGGCCGCCCCATACCCTTGAAATATCGGCGCCAGCGAGGTCAGCTCGCCGATGCAATGCTGGACGCGCACTTCCATATTGGGGGCCGCAAAGTTGCTATCGGCGCTGAGCCAGACCTTCTGTTCGATCTGTCCGGCATGCTGCACGACATGGGCGCGCAGGTGACAGCGGCTGTGACGACCACCCAGTCGGAGGTGATCGAGAGGATCAAGACCAAGGAGGTGCTCATTGGCGATCTCGAGGATTTGGAAGGGCTTGCCAAAACACACCATTGCGACCTGCTGATCACGCATTCGCATGGCAGGCAAGCGGCGGCTCGGCTGAAATTGCCGTTATATCGTACGGGTTTTCCGATGTTCGATCGAATTGGTGCGGGACACCAACTATCCGTGGGCTATCGTGGTACCCGCAATCTGATCTTCGAAATCGCCAACCTCGTGATCGCGCACCGCGAGGAAAACGATCAGCCTACGCCCGATAGATGGCGGACTGCGTCCGGACCGCCACGTTGCTCGGGCTATCACAGTTCCAACGGCTCGGCTGGGGGGGCAATTGGATGAAGGTCGCGTTTGCCACTCAGGACCTGAGACGAGTCGATGCCCATTTTGGTTGGGCAAAGAATATCGCAATCTACGATGTCACGCCTGGAGGGCACCTGTTTCTCAAAGCGATTGAGTTTGAGGGCGATCTTAAGGAAGACGGCAACGACGACAAGTTGGTGCCGAAGATCGAGGCGATCAAGGATTGCGCAATCCTTTACGTCGCCGCCATTGGTGGTGCCGGGGCTGCGCGAGTGGTGGCCAACAAGATCCATCCTATCAAGGTGAACAAGCCAGAAAGCATTCTGGTGTTGCTCGAAAAACTCGAGCGCGTACTGAAGGGCACGCCACCTCCCTGGCTACGCAAGGCCATGGCAAAGGACCGAGCGCGTCCGTTCGAGTTCGACGAATGAGGTGATATGACCGCAAAAATAGAGCAACAGGACAGCGCCGTCGACGCGCCGTTCCTCAAGGAGTTGATCAAGATTTGGCGCGCTCAGGATACCAACGGAGCTTGGGAGGCGAAGAGCGATCTTGAACTGCTCGGACCGTATATCCTGGACAAGCAGAAAAGGCGCGCATTGCCGATTATCGGTGATCCTGATCCCGATACACTGTGGCGGCTTAAGCTGTTCTTCGATGCCGTCGCGCTCTCGATCGAAAGGGAGACCGGCGGGATGATCCAGCCGATTCTGGATCTGCATCATGAAGGCTTCGGCCGCATGGTGCTCATCTCAGGCCGGCTGATCGCCGTGAACAAGCAGTTGCGCGACGTGCATCGCTTCGGATTCGATAATTTCGTAAAGCTCGCGCAGGAAGGCGACAAATATGTCAGCGACGGAATCGACCTGATTCGGAAATTTCCGGACGTGGCGAACTATTGAGGATACTCATGAGCGATCGTGAAACACTGAAGGCCGAACTAAAGAAAGTATCGGCCAAGGCGATACAGGCCAAGATGGATCTGCACGACCTTTCGGAAGAGTTACCCATCAATTGGACCTCGATCATGGTGGTGGCGCAGAAGGCGCACGATGCCTATGCCGAATTCGAGCGCAAGAGTCATCACTTGAAGACGCTCGAAAATAGTTAAAGGAGCCATGCATGTCATTTGCAACGCGCGACGGCCGCGACTGGACGCCACAATACCTGAGCTCGATCGACGCCAAGAAGTGCATCGGCTGTGGTCGCTGTTTCAAGGTGTGCGGTCGAGATGTCATGACGTTGAAAGGAATCAGCGATGAGGGCGAACTTGTCGAGCTCGATGGCGACGAGGACGGTGAGATCGAAAAGAAGATTATGGTTCTGAATGATCAAGGCGCCTGCATCGGGTGCGGTGCATGCGCCAGGGTTTGTCCGGCCAACTGCCAGACTCACACTTCAGCCGTTTCTGAAGCGGCGTGAGCGAGCACACCTCGTTCTGTCGCGGCACTCATGGTGGGGACGGCGCGCCAGAAGGATCTCGATCAACATTGAATGGCTAGATCGAGCGAGCTAAGGCGCAAGCATTGCCCGGTGATGGTTGGGCGCCGGCTAGGTTATGCCGATGCAATCGCCGTTGCTCACAACCGCTCGTCTCCAAGGTCTGCCTATTCGTAGAAGGCGAGCCGCGCCTCCCGCAGCGCTAAGTAGATCGAAATGCCCGTCATGACGAAGCCCGAAGAAGCATAGTTCAAGGCAGGTAGCCAGTACGTCGGGCGATTTGATCGGAGGGGATGCTGTGCATGTCTGCTTACGATCAGGAGAAGCTTACTTGTCCGCCGCGCCGCCGATCGTGGATAGTGATGTCTTCCTAGATGGTCGATCTCTATAGTGAACGTGATGTGCCGGAAACACCTTAGTTGGTCTTTTGCGCTCGCCCGGTGGCGGAGGACATTTCGCTGCCCAGGACACCGTGGTTGCAATAGAGCACGTGGACATCGATAGCACATCGCAAATCAGGACACGGAGCACTTGGCACGCAGGTCTTTAATTGTCGTTGGCGGGCATCTGGTCGGGCCGCATACCCATCTGCTGATAGGAACCTGCAAGTCATTATCATTAGACGTCGGTCTCTTTGACGGATCGGCAGCCGGCGATCTTACGTGCGATTCTACCCACAGATCGCGGCTTGTCGCAGCGACTATCTGTAACTCACGCGCAGAGTGCGTCGGGTAGTCACGCCGAAGCGCCGAGGCTTTGGTCAGGTTGTGGTCAGCTAGGAATCCTATCCTAGCCGGCAGAGCTTGCACGGCACGAGCTCAGTTGCGTGCAACTTTGCCGATAGGAGAGTGCTCTCATGTATGGCAGAAGCGTTGGCTCATCCAGCCAGTTCACAACCGGTAACCAAACTGACGATTCGTCAGAAGCGGGAGATAGTCCCCGTTTTGCGGAAACAGTTGCAGGAATGGAGCGAGGTGGCTCGTCATCCGAACCAGCGGCGTCATACTCTCTCGTTTCCGAACCGCCCATTAGAGAGATCGACCGAGAGTCCTTCTTGCGCGGAGTTGAGAGATTCTTGCGCAATGATATCAGGCAGATCGCCGAGAGCCCAGAAGAGTACTCGGACTTCGTCTCCCAGAAGGCTGAGCGCGCAGCGACGGTTGCTGGAAGTTACGCCAACACCTACGACGATCCAAATAAGCCAGCACGATTTTACAGCTATCGGTTGGGCGACGAAGTTGTCGGGCTTCTAAGAGCAGGTGGCCCGGCTCGGATTAAAGGAGACCATTTTCAGCAGCAGTTTGGGCGCAATGATATCACATCCGTCGTAGATCTTAGGGTGACTCATCCGCTTGTCGAGAACGCTGGCGATATCTTGCTAGAACATCAGCTGCGAGAGGACGGGGACCATCCGCTCATCTTGTCGCAGCCGGCCCGGACGGGCATGGAACCACGTCTAGCGGACATGGGTTTTGTTCACGTGGGTCGTAACCACTGGGCGCTTGATCCTCACCAGCGCCCCGATGTGTGGGCGAAGAACGAGAACGACGAGTGGCAGCGGGTCGGCAAGCCTACGAAGTATCTTTCCAAAGATGGGGGCAGTGATGTCGGTCCTCAGGATTCGTCGGACGATGACCCTTCATTCTACTTGGAGCGCGCTCTTAGCGGGATGCACATGGAGTAAATTGGCTGCAGAAGCAGCAGCGGGCCTGAAATGACGGACATTTGACCGTTCTACCCCAAGGCTCAACGGACTCAAAGGGGCGCACGCTCGCTGCGTCGCCCCCGCCGGCTGAGCGTCCGTTCAACCTTGCTCCGAAGGTGCTTACGAAGCTGCGGTGGGATGCGCGATCCGAGGGGGCGTAGCGGGGGCTCCCTACGGAGTGGCCATCAACGAGCAGCAACGACTAGCCACCGCAGGCAGCTATCCGGCAAATGGTGCAAAGGGCTTGGACCCGAAAGCTGCACCTGCACGGCCTTCATGGAAACGGCAAAGGCCCAAATTGTCGAATTGATTGCTCTGAATTATGCGTCGGGTAATTGGGTGAGCCCTGCACTTGTATGGTTCTTGCAGGTTGATTGCAAAGCGACAATGAAAAGCGTCTTGCAATAAATGGGCGATAAATGAAGCCAAATCCCATCTACGCGATCTGCAGCTTTAACGACATTCCGAGCCGCCAGGCCGTGGGATTCCACCTTATGGTCGCCGATGAGCACGGCAATCACCGGCCATGGTCCATCATTGTGGTGCGCTGGGGCAAAAAGGTGCTTGGCTACGCCAATAAATGCCCGCACAACGGCGTCAACTTGGACTGGGAGCGGAACGAATTCCTCGACCCATACGGTATCCGGCTGATGTGCGGCAAGCACGGTTCGACCTTCGAACTCGGCACCGGCCGGTGCGTCGAAGGTCCATGTCAAGGTAGAGCGCTCACGCCGATCGCGTTGGCAGTTCTGGATGGTGATATCTGCGTCGTTGGTGTGCATCTTGTCGAAGAAGTTGCATCGGCCCACACCTGAAGACCGCGCTCAGACGGGCCGGTTCTCGTTGCGGTTTTTCACGGGCTCCATCCTCTTTAGCCCGTCGTCGTACGAGATCTCCTCGTAGGACAGGTCGAGATCCTTTGCGGCATCGAGGAGGTAATCAAGCTTGCCGCCCGGATCGAGCTTCTTGATTTCGTCCTTGTTGAGCCCCACCAGGTCCATCATCTCCTTCCAAACCGTGGATTCATCGCACGGTAGAATGTGGAACCTAATGTCACCTAACTTCACTCGGTACTTCGCCAGCAAGTCAATGTTGTTGCAGAACATGAAGTAGCTGCCGGTTGGGCTTAAGGCGCCGTCAAGCACGGTCGCGACGTCAGCAAGATAGGCGAAGGAATGCAGGTAGCCGGCCAGCACCGGAATAGTGCGTTCGCCGTCCTGCGCGATCGTCAACACCTGCTCAATCGAATATTCTGGCGGCCGTTTCTCGTCCGCGACCTGAGTCTGGAATTTTAGTGCGACGTCGCCGCGAAAGCCGAACCTGCCCGGCTTGGTAGTCCCGCCTTTGAGTACGGCATTGAGCAAGCGGCCCTCCTTCTCAAGTCTGCCGAGTGCGCTGTTCTCGATTGCAGTCATTAAATTCGTCCTCGATCTAAGCTCGTCACCGACGCCTTTGCCGGTCCCAGATGCGATGCAAATTGCTTGCCGTCGCATGAGTAGGGGCCTTCGCCGTAGCTTAGAAAGAAAATGCCTCAGTGGCTGCGATCGCATCAAGGAGCCTTGTCGGGAACGCGACACCGGTTGCAAAGCAAACAGGCGCGATCCGAAAAAGTGAGCATCATGAAGCGCCTGCGCGCTGGCACGTGGCTTGCCCTTAGCAGCTATATCCAAGCTGATGAGGGAAAGCCGTGATCAACCTGACGGATAGCGCAGTGAATGCAATCAAGAGCGCGATTTCATCCTCGACGTACCCGACTGGCGGTCTGCGCGTCATGATCGAAGCAGGCGGCTGCAATGGATTCAAATACAAGATGGGTCTTGTCGAAGAACCGAAGCCTGACGACACCGTGATCGAATGCGACGGGCTGAAGGTGTTCGTCGATAACAAGAGCTGTGAGCATCTGATGGGCACGACCATCGATTTCGTAATGGCGCTGGAGAGTTCTGGCTTTACCTTTCACAACCCGAACGCCACCGCGAACTGCTCATGCGGAAAATCGTTCAGCTGATGAGACAAATCGTTCAGCTGCTGAGAAGGTCATCGGAGTATGCCGGCGGAACCGGACAACTGAGGCAATCGTCGTCCACTGCGACAGACCGAGAGCGTCGCATTCGCGGCGCAATCGAAGAGATCGGACCCAATCTGCAACGCGACGATAGCGACCGTCACCTGATGGGGATCGATGGCAGCACGGTCATGGTCAGGCTCACCGGTGCCTGCACGTTGTGTAAGCTTTCGATCGTGACGCTGAAAGGCATTCAGGCGCGGCTGGTCGGTAAACTCGGCGAATTGGTTCGCCTGATCCCCGTCGCTGCTGCAGGCGAGGCAGTGCATTGAGCGAAAATCGAGTGCCGATCTACCTCGATAACAATGCAACGACGCGGACGGATCCATCCGTTGTGCAAGCCATGTTGCCGTTCTTCACGGAGCAATTCGGCAATGCTTCGTCCACGCATGCCTTCGGCAGCGAGGTCGCAGTCGCTGTGAGGCAGGCCCGGCGTAGCTTGCGGGGCCTACTAGGGAACGCATACGAACATGAAATCGTTTTTACCTCGGGAGGGACCGAGGCCAATAACGCCGCGGTCCTCTCTGCGCTTGCGATGCAGGAAGGCCGCGACGAGATCGTCACCACCTCAGTTGAGCACTCCGCCGTTCTTGCGCTAACCGAGCAATTGGCGGCAAGAGGAGTCAAGACGCGCATCGTACCCGTAGATGCCCACGGCCGGCTCGACATCGAGGCGTTTCGCGGCGCACTCGGGCCACGTACAGCGATTGCCTCGGTTATGTGGGCCAACAACGAGACCGGAACGATGTTTCCCGTGGAGTTTCTGGCCGGGTTGACCCGTGAGGCGGGCGCGCTGTTTCACACCGATGCGGTTCAGGCCGTCGGCAAGGTGCGCGTGAACCTAAAGGACAGTGCGATCGACATGCTGTCGCTATCTGGGCACAAACTGCACGGGCCCAAGGGCATCGGCGCGCTATATTTGCGCACAGGGACAAAATTCCGGCCGCTGATCTGCGGCGGATCACAGGAACGAGGGCGCCGCGGCGGAACTGAGAATATTCCCGGCATTGTTGGCCTGGGAAAGGCCGCCGAGCTTGCGGCGAAGCGGCTCGAACCGGAGCGCATTCGCATTGGCGCGTTGCGCGACCGCCTTGAGCAGGGAATTTTGCACAACGGCGAGTGCGTTGCGCTCGGCGATATCAGCAATCGATTAGCGAACACGGCCAATATTGCCTTCGATCATCTCGAAGGCGAAGCCATCGCCCACCATCTCGATGGGGTGGGCATTGCCGTGTCGCTCGGATCAGCCTGCAACGCTGGCTCAATGCAGCCATCCCATGTTCTGCGTGCCATGCAGGTGCCGGCGTGGCGGATGCGTGGCGCGGTGCGCTTTTCCCTGTCCCGTGAAACCTCCTTCGCGGAGGTCGATAACGTCGTGTGCGCAGTGTCCGACATCGCGGCTCGCCTGCGCGCCACCTCCCCCGTCGCAGTCAGGGAGTAGACCTCGTGAAAATCATGATCCGCCGGTCTCCGGACGCGGGCCTGTCAATCTACGTGCCAAAAAAAGATCTCGAAGAGCCAATCGTGGAATCCGAGTACGAGACGCTATGGGGCGGCTGGATCAAAGTAGCTAATGGCTGGGTGCTCGATTTGCCCGAGATGGCGAGCGACACACGGCTACCGATCACAATCAACGCAAAAAAACGGGGTGACAACGGGGGCGATCCGTGAAGGCGCCCCCGCAGATTGACTTTGTCGATGCTGCCGATGCAAAGGCGACGCTCGTGGACATCGCTGCCGGCCTGAGGGCCGCGAGCGTCATTCCCTATCTCGGTCCTGGCCTCGCCGAGTTGTGCAGATCCGATATGCCGACCACGCCAGAGGCGTTGGCCAGCTTCTTCGCGAGCAAGGTTGCGCTGCCGCGGCGGGCTAGGGGCAATGCGTGGGCGTCGGCGCAGCATATCGAGATCAGCAAACACCGGTCCTCCGTGACGGCATTGATGATGCAGGCCTTCGCTCGACCGGTCGAGCCGACGCGGTTGCACCATCATCTTGCGTCCCTTTCGCTGCCCGTCATAGTCGACGCCTGGTATGATGCCGCCATGCGCTCGGCGCTGGGTAAGCGCGATGGATGGGGCGAAGTGCAGGGTATCACCCGCATCGGCATTGGCGAGAATTGCTGGTATCGCTTTTACGATTCACTTGGCCAAGAGGTCGACAGTGCCGTGGCCGGCAGCTGGGCGACGGTGTTGTACAAGCCGCATGGCAGCGTGCAGCCGGCCAAGAACTTCCTTATCTCCGACGCTGACTATGTCGAGGCGTTGACCGAAATCGACATTCAGACGCCAATTCCGGACATCATCAAGGAAAGGCGAATCGGACAGACCTTTCTCTTCATCGGCTGTCGCTTCAACGACCAGCTCTTGCGTAGCTATGCCCGGCAGATCATCAAGCGCTCGGCCGACACCCACTATGCGATCGTTGATCCGGACGCGCTCTCTCGCAACGAGCTCCGCTTTCTACTCGAGCAAGGCCTTACACCGCTTGCGATTGGGCTCTCTTGCGCGGTTGAGATACTGATCACCAACTAGCGTCCTTGTGAAGCCCGAATCCCCCAGCTCGTGTCAACATATTTGCGAGAGCCGCAACACGAGAAGACCCGTTCAGGTGGAGCCGGGTTCCGGCGAGCTCCGCGCGAGAATGAATGCACAAGCCATGGAGCGCTGCGTGAGAATGGCGAAGTATCTGTCGCATTCTCAACAAGCGCATCATTGCATGTTCTTACATGCGCCAGCGCCCATCGTTTCTGCTAACTCGTTGCCGTATGGCTGCAATTTCATCGTCTTGGCCATGGCATGCAAGTTGCTACCCAGCTCCTCGAGGCTCGCTCACGGATGGTCCGGGGAGGCCGATGATGCCTACAGGGAAGAATGAGAATGAACGCGGTCGTCAGACGCGGAAAGTATGTCAAAGCTGCAGTGGATGGCGGCGAGATGAAGCCCGCCGCGGACCATAAGGGCTGCCGCGCTTCGGCCAACACCGGGCAGGCGAGCTGCGGCTCGCAGGCAGGGCAAGGCGATCTGCCGATCGAAACCTGGGAAAAGGTCAAGAACCATCCTTGCTACAGCGAAGAAGCGCATCATCATTACGCCCGCATGCATGTCGCGGTCGCGCCTGCCTGCAACATGCAGTGCAACTACTGCAACCGAAAATACGACTGCGCCAATGAATCGCGTCCGGGTGTCGTGAGCGAGAAGCTCACGCCTGAGCAGGCGGTAAGAAAAGTGCTCGCGGTCGCGACCGCCATTCCGCAGATGACGGTCCTTGGCATCGCTGGTCCCGGCGACCCCCTGGCCAATCCAGCAAAGACGTTCAAGACCTTCGAGCTGGTCGCTAAGGCGGCTCCAGATATCAAGCTGTGCCTGTCAACCAATGGACTGGCTCTGCCGGACCATATTGATACCATCGCCAAGTCTAGAATTGACCACGTCACCATCACCATCAACATGGTCGATCCCGAAATCGGCACCAAGATCTACCCGTGGATCTTCTTCAACCACAAGCGCTACACTGGCATAGACGCGGCAAGGATACTCACCGATCGCCAGCTGCAAGGCCTCGAGATGCTTAGCGAACGGGGTATCCTGTGCAAGGTCAACTCGGTGATGATCCCAAACATCAACGACCGCCACTTGGTCGAGGTCAACAAGGCGGTGAAGTCGCGCGGTGCATTCCTTCACAATATCATGCCACTGATCTCCGCGACCGAGCACGGCACCGTATTTGGCCTCAACGGTCAGCGCGGACCGACTGCGTGGGAATTGAAGGCGCTGCAAGATGCTTGTGAAGGGGAGATAACAATGATGCGGCATTGCCGCCAGTGCCGCGCCGATGCGGTTGGTCTACTCGGGGAGGATCGCGGCGCAGAATTCACCGCCGGCCAGGTCATGAAAATGGACGTCCAATATGACCTAGAGATGCGCAAGGGTTATCAGGACAGGGTAGAGGATGAGCGTGCCGCCAACGTCGCGGCCGCCCAAAAGGAGCTTGCGGAATTTGCCGGAGAGATCAGCGCGATCACTCTTCTAGTGGCGGTCGCAACCAAGGGCTCGGGGTTGATCAACGAGCACTTTGGGCATGCAAAGGAGTTCCAGGTTTACGAACTTTCTACATCCAGCGCCAAATTCGTCGGCCACCGCCGCGTGGACGTTTACTGCCAGGGCGGTTATGGCGAGGAGGACAGGCTTTCCGCCATCATGCGTGGCATCCATGACTGCCATGCGGTCTTCGTGTCCAAGATTGGCGACTGCCCGAAAAGCAATCTGATCAAGGCGGGGATCGAGCCGGTCGATCAATACGCCCATGAGTTCATCGAGAAGTCGGCGATCGCCTGGTTCAAATCCTATCTGGACAAGGTGAAACGCGGGGAGATCCAGCACGTGCAGCGCGGCGACGCTGTGATCCAGCAAGGATCTCTGATCTCTGCAGCGTAAGGAGGAATATGTGCCATTCAAGATCATCGCCTCGCAGTGTACGAGCTGCTCAGCCTGCGAACCGTTATGTCCGAACGTTGCCATCTCGGAGAAGGGGGGGAGCTTTGTCATTGAAGCGGCGAAATGCACTGAATGTGTTGACCATTTCGATGACCCGCAATGTGTCGCCGCCTGTCCGGTCGACAATACCTGCGTGGTTGACACATCCTTGCCTCGCTACCAGGCGCCAGCCTAAAGTGTGAGGCCGATGATTGGCATGCCAAGGGCTGGTGCTGAAACCGTCGTAAGCTTCGTGCTGCGCGTTGGCGTCGACCCGACGTTCGGTTCTCCATCACGGACGACGACAGCGCTGGATTGCCCTACGATCGTGCTGTTGCTGGTCGGCAGCACGGCCCTGGTGGCCATTTCATTGCGCGCGATGGTCCAAAGGCGCTTCGCGATGCCGAGCGCGGCCTTCTCGGCAGCGCTGCCATCGTCGAGGTGACTCAGTGCCGCGCCACGATGACATGATGCAGGATCTCGCCTGCGGTGGGCGAGGCAGATCCCGCATCTTTAAAGAGCGATGCATGAGGAGCGGTACATGAACAGCATCGTTCGCGACAGCGACGTCGTCGAGCTCAGCGAGCCGCCTGTCTTCAGCTTTGGCCAAAAGGTGCGGGCCAATCGCACCATCCGCAATGATGGCACCTATCGCGGCAAGGAGATTGGCGACGTTTTAGTCAAGAAGGGAGAGGTGGGTTACGTCGTATCGATCGGCACGTTCCTGCAACAATTCTACATCTACGGCGTCGAGTATCTGGAAAGCGGCTACCGCGTTGGCATGAAGCGCAAGGAACTGGAGCTGGTGGATGCCTGCGAGGAGATCGATGATCTGCCATTGCCGGACGAGTCATGACGCAGCCCGGCTTTCCGAAATACCGACGTGCCGGCGGGTCAAGACCGCAGTCGACCTCCTCAACGACAGCTCATTTACCGATACTGAGCCCGAAGGAGTCTTGCTCGCCGCCGGAGCGACCGGTGAGATCATCAACGTCGCGATCCATACCGAAGCGAACGTGCCGATCTGTATTGTCGATTTTGGTGAGCAGCTGCTCATCGGCTGTCTTGAAAAAGAAATCACAGTGCTCTGATTGGAGGCTTTTGCCATGAATGCTGCGCTGATGAGAAAGGTAAAGGCCGGGCTAGTGCCTCACCCCAACGAGCTCGATCGCAAACGGATCGAGCGCGGCTTGAGCTCGCGCCAGCGCTATCTCTACGTCTCGCCGAACGTGACGCCGGTGAGGGGCGGCTACCTCGTCGAGAGCCCCTGTTGCTCGCGCAACATCAACAAGGATGGCGCTCTCATCGATGTCGCGCTGGTTCTTTATGATGCCGTGAGCGGGGTCTGGAAGCTGTTTCGCAAGAACCACGCGAGAGAAATCTGGGAATTTCACAGCCTTTACTACCGGTTGACTTCGGCAATCGACGAATTGAATGCGGATCCGGAGCGTCTGTTTTGGCAATGACGCCCCGCCTTTCACCAGTCATAGAGGAGCCACGATGGCGCTCACCGCGGAGGAAGTGATCGAAATCGAGCGGCTGCTTGCAGCCGATGGCGCCGAGATGGGTCCGTTTGTCGAGCTGCGGCGCCGCTTTCCGCAGCTTGCTTGGGTGCGCTGTGATGCGTCGGATGTGGCGGATCAGCCATTCCGGCAGTTTCCGTGTTTCGACCTTCATCTGATCGATGGATCGGATCACTGCGTGCGGATTACGGCCGATCCGTCGCTGGCGACCGGCGTCGTATTGGCCAGAAGGAATGTTGGCGATGAGCACTGAACTAGCAGAATATCGTCTTGGTAGCGCGCATACTTTGGAGGAGAATACATCATTCATTCCATTGTCGCATCCCGACATCGCCTTCGCCGAGCTCTCTGCGCTGGAACGGTGCTGTGTTCGCCGCGCATCTCCAACGGGCAGATCACTGAGGCGTTTGAGCACGCTTTCGCGGCCTATCTTGGCCGCAAATATGCTGTTGCGGTCTCGAGTGGTACCATCGGGCTCCTGCTTGCGCTTAAGGCGCTCGACATCGGCTTGGGGCAAGAGGTTATCGCCTCGCCCTACTCCTTTCGTGAGACCGCGCATACCATCAGTCTCGCAGGCGCACGCACGGTATTTGCCGATACTGACTATTGGTCCGGAGCATTAGTCCCAGCGAAGGCCGAAGAGTGCATCACCGCCAAAACGCGGGCAATTGTCGCCGGCAATCCGAACGGTCATCCCGCGCCATGGTCGGAACTACGCGCGATCGGGCAGCGCCATCAGCTGCTGCTCTTGAAGGATTCCACCGAGGCGGTCGGATCGAGCTACAAGGGTGAGCTCGTCGGCCGATTGGGCGACCTCGCGGTGTTCGACTTTGCCCAGCCGGCGGCCCTAACCTGTGGCGAAGGCGCAATGGTGGTGACCGACGATGTCGACATCGCGGTCGGCTTGCGTCGCCATCGCCTGCATCGTCTGGACGAGCGCTCCTCATTTTGTCGTCGGTAACACGGCACCTTACCAGGCTGGCATGAGCGATCTCACGGCTGCCTTGGGCCTGGCGCAGCTCAAGCGCCTCGGTGAAATCCTGGAGCGGCGTCGGTTGGTCGAGCAGCTATACAAAGCGCATATGCAATCATTTGAGGGCATCAAGCCGCCTTAATGTTGGACCCCATGTGACCGAGGTGAACTGGTTGCTTTATCTCGTTCATCTGGGGACGCGCTTCACGCGATCGGCGCGCGACGCCATCATGGATGATCTGCGCGGAGCACAGGTTGAATCTGCCGCCTATAGCGAACCGCTGCACTTGCAACGTCACTACTTTGACTTCGGCTATCGGCGTGGCGACTTCCTGGTTACGGAAAAAATAGCCGAGCGCGCCCTGGCGCTTCCGTTTCACACCCATATCACGAACAAGCAGATCGAGTTTGTCGTCGAGACCATGAAAGATGCGTCGATCAACGTGGGAGCCGGTGCAGCGATTTACTGAGATGATGGTGATCCAACACACGGAAGAACGAGAATTGGATTGCGGTGATCATAGTGTTTGTCATCGCGAGCCATGAGCAAGGGAACCTAAGAGATGCTTCAAGCGACGCGAAGAGGTCCTGCTCGATAGCAAAGGCGCCGCGTCCATGGGCGGCTTGAGGCCCACGCGCCAAGGTGCCGAAACCACGCACTTCACAGTCGAGATCGTCAGTGTCCGCTCGGGACCTTGGAGTTACCAGAACAGGAGATCGATATGAACTCGCAACAAGTCATCATCCACGTCCGCTTCGGTCCGAACGGGAGGGTGATCCAAATCAGCGAGCGCCCGGCGAAGCTCACGCCGAACCAATGGTTTGATGTCCTCAACGCCCGTGCCAGCTCGGCTTATCGGCCGCTCGCTCGTGGCCGTGGGACGTTTCGGCTGAGCCGGACTGCGATCGAAGCCTTCAAGCAGGAAACTGCGAGGCTGGGATGAGCGAACCGATCAACGGCAACCTGATGAGCGATCGAATCGAGGGGTTTGCCGTCTGTCCGGTCGATGCCATCGGGCGGCGTGGCGCCATGGGGTTTAGCTGTCGCGGATCGATGATAGAGGCGAGAGCCGGCCGTTTCCTGTTATTGTGGTGCGCACCTTCGGCAACGACTATCTTGGCTACGTCAATCATTGTCCGCATGAGAGCGTCCGGCTCAACGTCGGCTCCGGCGAGTTTTTTCGGTGGACCGCTCCTCTCTCAGATGCGGCCGGCACGGTGCAAGATTCGAGATCGACACTGTGATGTGCATCGACGGCCCCAGCGATAGACTATCGCTTGAGCCGGTAGCGCTCGCCGTGATCGGAGGTGATGTCTGCCTGCGGCGTCAAGCTGCTAGAGGACCCGGTTTGCCGGCCCGTTCGGAGACAGCGACAAAACCATGGATAAAACGGTCCATCCCCACTAACGAGCCCATCGCTTTGTTGTGCTCGAACTGCCTGAGGCGCTTTGCCGTCGGATGAGGCCGTCCTACTCGTTAGCGTTGGCAGATGGGTGTCACGGCTTTTGACTTGTGAGACAAAACGGGGCTTGGCGTGGATTACGGCCTTGCGCTCCGCGACCTTCGCCGCACCAAGAAGCTGCTCTTGCCTTAGCTCGCAAAATCGAGCAGGCAGCGAAAAGTTGCTGTCGGTTCGCGCCGGGCGACGCGGCGAGCCGATCACGCCATGGCAGAACAGAGCGCTCGAGTCACCGCGCGATCGTCGAGAATAAAGGCTCCTCGGTAGGCGGCGGGAGGCTCATGAAGATCGCTGCTCATTCCAAGATATGTTAGCGTGAGAGCTGGGCAAAATAGCCGAGATTCTCGCTTATCCTGCGTACGAACTGCAGAAGGTTGAAGCGGGAGGTCAAACGCTATGCCGACGTTTGTCGTGTCCGAAACAGAAGCGAACGACATTTTTTGTCACAACTTCGGCAATAGTTGTGAGTCGAGCCGGGCAAAGCAAGGGATCGTTGCAGAAACGAACGTAACGTATCTGGTGCGCGACTTGCTTTGGAGAAGTTGGATGGTGAGCAAGTGATACGGGAAAAGACCGCGATGACGGGAGAAGTGGTTGAAATTGATCAAGGAGGCTGCTCCAGACGCGAAGGTATCTATCGCTGATCTTCAGCGACGACAATCACGATGGTGCCCGCTCATTTCGCCGCTTTTCGCAAGCGCGAGTAGGAATCACTAGCAGCAATTGGTCGATGCGGCGTTCAATCTTAAGAGATTGTGGGGGGCAATGTGCTCGCACTTTGGCTCTTTCAGATGAAGCGCATTGATCACAGGATAGACGCATGAACTCAGAAACCGAATTCGAGCTTCCTCAACTTTATAGGCATCATGTCTTTGCCTGCAACACGCAGCGTCCGCCAACTCATCCGCACGGCAGCTGTGGCGCCTCCGGCGCGCAAGCCCTGTGGGATCGAATGGGCAAGGCGATCGAAGCGCAAGGCCTCTACGATATTGGCTTCACAATGGCAGGCTGCCTTGGCTTTTGCAACTCCGGTCCGTTGATGGTCGTTTATCCTGACGGAGTGTGGTATCGCGCGACCACGCCTGAGGACGTTGACGAAATCGTAAACTCCCACCTCAAGCAGGACAAACGTGTCGACCGCCTTGTGATGGTGCTAAAGCGAGGCTAGAAGCTTCGCTTAGCGGCCACTTGCCGAGCTAGCAAGCATGGACGGCTTGTCCGTCCATGAGCGGGCCGCTCGGAGCTCAGATCGTCTGAGGTTGAGGGGAAGCCTCACGCTCCGGGTCTGCGAACAGCAGGTCATTGACCTTGGCGCGGCGTGCCGCCGTTTTTCTCCGCCCAATAGGCAAATGGCGCCTTTGCAACGCGCGATGAAACAAGAATATGATCATAAACTGGGTCGGTCTGTTTGTGTACCGTCACTCATGGCACGCGATCCGTAGCTCGCAGCGAGAGCAATGCTGCGAATGGCTGCTGCGTCTCGCGAGATGATACGTAATTGACCGCGTCATCTCGCTCCTTCCTTGCGCTGTGGTGGGGTTAAGAGACGCGCTCGATGAGCTCGCCGCGTCCGGTTGATCAACTGGGTCCTGTCCTAGCCTCAGAACTTGTAGGTGACGCCGCCGCCGACGAGCCATGGGTCGATGTTGGCGCGCCCGGTGACGGCAACTGCATTGTTTACGGTCGCGGAGTACTCCGGCCGCAGCCACAGCTTCTTCACGTCAAAGTTGAGGCCCCAGTGACGATCAAGCATGTAATCGAAGCCGAATTGGACAGCCGCGCCGAATTGGTTGCTGATGCGCAAATCCGTCACGGCAAGTCCGGCGAGCGAGGTATTCGCTGCCGATTGGTTGAAGAATGCGGTGTAGTTGACGCCCGCGCCGATATAGGGCTTGAGCCGGCCGAAATCTGTGAAGTGATATTGCAGCGTCAGTGTTGGCGGCAACAGCCAGGCTTTGCCGATATCGAGCCCAGTGAGCGCGCCACTGCCGCTGATGTGATGGCTGGTCACGCCGAGAATGAGTTCAGCTGCAACGTTTTTCGTGAAGAAATAGGTGATGTCGAGCTCGGGTATGGCTTGAGAGCTGATCGAAAGCCCGGAACTTGGTGAGGACAGCGAGGGCGTCCCGGCAACGTTGACCGAGCTTCCTGCGGTATCCGGCAAAATGCCGAGCACGCGCAGGCGGATCATCCATGGATTGAAGGGTTCGATTGGAGGCGCTTTATAGTAGACCGGAGCCGGACGCAGATCCGCAGCCCGTACGGAGATGCTGGCCAACGAGCTCGCTAGTGCGAGGAGCGATGCCGCCGTCAGAACTGTCCTTGTTCTCATCGAAGTCTCCATTCCATAAGTTCGCGCGAGGAGCCGGGCGAGATCTCTGCACACATGGGGAATGGCGGAGGATTTGATACCGATCAAAATGGGAGCGACCGTCGCACAATTATGCCGCTAAGTTGCATAAGGATCACGACCGCGGAGCGTGGTGGTCTGTTCTGATCGATATTTCAGTCAAGAGAGCCGAAGTGTTCAAGAAACTGTCTCTCGGCTTGGTGCTCTGATCCAATCCAGGCCGCGGAGTCATGGGTGATAGAGGCGGCAACTGCGGCGGCCTCTCACACCTTGCGAAGGCGAGAAGCGCAGCATGCGAGCGCAATATGGGCGATGCCGCCTTACGGGGCAGCCACTCGCGCCGGCCGTCTCAGCGAAGATCCCCTCGGTTACTACCGGTGAAGGAAGCCGGAAGTGGGGAACGTCATTCTTTGCCTCGTTTGATGGCCTGGGGGTACGCTCCGCCGTTTCCTCACGTCTGTGGACAACGCGTGCGGTTTGCTTTGTGGAAGCATTCCTCGAGATTATCTTGCGTGTTGCGGCCAAGCAGCGACAGCACGGGCTCATGATCGAGTCCGGCACATCGTGCGCCGTCTACGTCGATCAGCGGTCGTCGTATCAGGAGCGGATCGCCTACCATCAATGCAAGTGCGCCTGCCGCGTCGATCGTATCGAGATTGACTTCGCCTGACTTGATACGGGGCGCGGCTCGGTTGAACCAGGCCTCGACGGGCATGTTGCCGAAAAACTGGCGCAACTCCTCCGCATCCCATGGCTTATTCAAGATGTCTTGGGCGATCACGTCGTGGCCGGCGGACTTCAGCGCTTGAATCTGACGCGCGTTAGTGGCGCAGCCGAGCTTCTGATAAAAGATGATTGTCGCCACGACATACCTATGTGAGCGCGCTGAGCTGAACGATTGGCACGGCGCTGCTGCTTTCGTGAGCCGGTTCGAATTTCTTGCCCGATCATTTCCAATGTCAGCGCACCAAGCGCTGTACTGTATTTGCAACACTCGCCTCTGGTCCGCCAGGTTTTGAGCCCGACCGGCATATTCACGCTTCTCAAATCGCTCGACTTGCGAGAACAGCAGCAAGTTCCGTTCCACACCTGAAGGCATCGGAACAGGTCCCGCCAAATCGGCTTTTCGCGTTAATGGTTGTGGTCGTTGTTCGCTTTCTGACAGCCGCGCAGATCCTGTCGGATCAGAAACAACCAGGATCACTCCACGGCTGGTTGGTTTTTAGAAGCGTAATCAGATGCTTAAGGAGCGTGGTCAAGCGTTGGCACGGCGGTTGCTAATAAGCGGCAGCAACACTGAGTGAGGGCTGAGTGCACGCCGACGCGTAAGGCGAGCGATGCGCTCCTTCCCTTGAACCCGTGTGCCCCCGTTTCTGAGAGAGAAACAAGCTCGCGCGCAAGAAGCGCGCAACTTTTGGCAAATCGGTTGATGGAGAGCAACATGTCTTCACTGAGACAAATCGCGTTCTACGGGAAGGGCGGCATCGGCAAGTCGACCACTTCGCAGAACACGCTGGCGGCGCTGGCCGAGATGGGTCAGAAAATTCTGATTGTGGGGTGCGATCCGAAAGCGGACTCGACCCGCCTGATTTTGCACGCCAAGGCGCAAGACACGATTTTGAGCCTTGCAGCGAGCGCCGGCAGCGTGGAAGACCTTGAGCTCGAGGACGTAATGAAGGTCGGCTACAAGGACATTCGCTGCGTGGAGTCCGGTGGTCCTGAGCCGGGTGTCGGCTGCGCCGGGCGCGGCGTCATTACCTCGATCAATTTCCTGGAGGAGAACGGCGCCTACGAGAACATTGACTATGTCTCATACGACGTGCTCGGCGACGTCGTTTGCGGGGGCTTTGCGATGCCAATCCGCGAGAATAAAGCGCAGGAAATCTATATCGTGATGTCCGGTGAAATGATGGCGATGTATGCCGCAAACAACATTTCCAAGGGCATCCTGAAATACGCGAACTCTGGCGGCGTGCGGCTGGGCGGTCTGATTTGCAACGAGCGGCAGACCGACAAGGAGCTGGAACTGGCGGAAGCGTTGGCCAAGAAGCTAGGAACTCAGCTGATCTACTTCGTGCCGCGCGACAACGTGGTGCAGCATGCCGAGTTACGCCGCATGACGGTGCTCGAGTATGCACCCGAGTCCAAGCAGGCCGATCACTATCGCAATCTTGCGACCAAGGTTCACAATAATGGCGGCAAGGGCATCATCCCGACCCCGATCTCCATGGACGAGCTTGAGGACATGCTGATGGAGCATGGCATTATGAAGGCCGTAGACGAATCCATCATCGGCAAGACCGCCGCCGAGTTCGCGGCGTCGTAAAGGTCGCGTGTCGCAGCCTTGTGAAGGCGCGCGACGGGTGCCGGTCTCCCAAACCGCCCATCCCGGGAGGCCGGCATTCTAACGATCGAGCCTGACCAAAACCAGGATGCGGCGGGCAAACCTGACCACTGTGGAAACCCGCAAAATTATGTCCGAAGCGCACTTCCTTCCGTTGATGGCTGCTTGTGCCGTTGATGCCAACAGCCAGATGCACAGGGGAATTGCAACCTACAGCCTGCTCACCGGTGTGCCTCCTGCAGATGCCGATATCGCCATTGACAGCAATCTCGACCGCCATGTCCTGGCGTCCATCCTGGCGGCTGCCACAATGGATGGTGGCTCCCTTCCCGAGAAGGCCGGCCTGTGCGGCCTTGACCTGGCGGCCTTGCTGGAGCAGTACTTTCCCTCCCTTGAGATCAAGCTCGCGGAGCAGCTCTCGGCTTTCAAGTGCGAAGAGTACGACGAGATCGCAATGCTGCGCGATTTCTTGCTCAAGCAACGCTCGACTGAAGGGGATATCGGCCGCTGGCTGGCTGCGATGATCGCGCGCCGCGCCATTGAGCCAGACCATCTGTGGGAAGCTCTCGGCTTGCGCAATCGTGGCGAACTCTCTCGTCTGCTCAGCCGCCATTTCGCGCCGCTCGCCGCGCGCAATGTCAACAATATGCGCTGGAAGCGCTTCTTCTACCGCATGCTTTGCGAGGACGAAGGCCTCGTGATGTGCACAACACCCGCGTGCACGCAATGTGTCGACTTCAACCTTTGCTTCGGCGAAGAAAGCGGTGAGAGCCGGATGGCCGAGCGCCGGCGCGATTTTCTGTTGCAGGCGGCTCGGCCGGTCGTTGCCGGCGACTGGCCATCTGAACTGCCACAAGGGTCCGCGATCGCACCATCATCGGAGAAAGCCTCGCCGGATTTGGTGAGCCGCGCGGAAGGTTGAGGGCGCGGCTGACGCCGTTTCGAGCGAGTGACCATGTGTCCAAAGCGGCGGAGGGCTCAAGTGCTCCGCGACAAATCTCACATCCTGCGCGCCGCAATTGCATTAACGTTCGAACTCGGCGGGGCAACAGGCAAGGCGTCCGCTTCATGAGCCTGTCGCATTTGCGACAATCCATTTGCTGAAGAAGGTCGAGGACGGAAGCGTTAGCTTAGTCAGAGGGTTGCCTGGGACGACAGGCTGGCATGCTGGTTGCTGAAGCTTAGGTAGGTCAAACAATGAGGAGCTCTCGCGTGATTGCCGCCAGCACCGCCGCCGAATCGTCTTGGTCCGACCAGGTGCGCGCCAAGCCCACCGTGCTCAACGACACGACATTACGCGACGGCGAGCAGGCACCTGGCGTTGCGTTCACCACAGAGGAAAAGCTGGCGATCGCGCAGGCGCTGGCGCGGGCCGGAGTCACGGAGATCGAGGCGGGAACGCCAGCGATGGGCAACGAGGAGATCGCCGCCATTCGCGGCATTGTCGAAGCAGATCTTCCGCTGACCACCATAGGCTGGTGTCGGATGCGGGAATCGGATGTCGACGCGGCGATCGAAGCAAAGGTGTCCATGATAAATATGTCGGTCCCGACCTCCGATGTACAGATCGCGGCCAAGCTAGGTGGTCATCGCGACCTGGCACTGGAACGGGTGAAGCGAGTGGTAGGCTATGCCTGTGCGCGCGGACTTGAGGTCGCCGTCGGTGGTGAGGACTCCTCCCGCGCCGACATCGATTTTCTCATCAGACTGATGGCAACTGCAAAAGCCGCGGGCGCGCGTCGCTTTCGTATTGCAGATACGCTCAGTGTGCTCGATCCCGACGCAACCTACGCGCTGGTCATGAATTTGCGTGCGACGACCGATCTCGAACTCGAGTTTCACGGTCACGATGATCTCGGACTCGCAACTGCCAACACGCTCTCCGCTATCAAGGCTGGCGTGAGCCACGCCTCAGTGACCGTCATCGGGCTGGGCGAGCGGGCCGGAAATGCCCCGCTCGAGGAAATCGCGGTCGCACTCAAGCAGCTCTACGGGCGCGAGACCGGCATCATACTCCCGGAGCTCGAGAACGTCGCCGCGGTGGTAGCAGCCGCGGCCGCACGTGCGATTCCTACGAACAAGGCCATCGTCGGGGAGCATGTATTTACGCACGAATCCGGCATCCATGTCGATGGCCTTTTGAAGGATCAACGCACCTATCAATCGCTTGATCCCGTTTTGCTTGGTCGCTGCAACCGCTTTGTGATCGGCAAGCATTCCGGACTTGGGGCGATCACCGCGTTACTCGATGAACTGAAGCTCGTCGCCAGCCCCGATCAAGCCAGACAGATTCTGTCGCAAGTCCGCAAATATGCCATCGAGCACAAGCGGCCGGTCGCGCGCGAAACCGTGGCGGCGATCTGGCGCGACGTGTGCGGATGCCTGGCAAACCACCCCGCGTGAAAAGCCGTGTCCAACAATATTTGCGTCGACCACTCGCAAACCGACGCGCCGCAAGGACGGTGTTCGATATCGCTGATGGGCGCGAACGGCGTCCAGCTTTCGCACGTCAGATCCTCTGGCGCCATCTCACCTCCAGATCTTACTTGCCGTTCCGCCATACATGCTGTGATCTCTTACCCAACGGCGAGCCGTCCCCGGACTGCCAATCGGCGTCTTCTCGCGCGGCTGATTTCCGGTCCGGCGACCGGCCTGACGAGCGTCAACCTCGATCGTGGTCTGGCCATTGATCCCAAATCTTCATCGGGACCGACGTCGTCACCGGCGGACCTGCTGATCGGGCAGCGAAGTTGATGGCTCGTTTTCCGGAGTCAGGCTTTGGCGATGTGCACCAGCTGTGCGAGGCAGGACAGCAGCAGTCAACAGGGACAACCCCATCTCATTTACCGTCGAGAGCTAATCCGAAGGAGATTTTCCATGATCAACTCATCCCCGGCAGCCGGTATCCTGGATCGGCTCAGCAAGGCCTCGTCGGCAGAGGATTTTTTTTCGCTACTTGACGTCGATTACGACCCTAAAATCGTGAATGTCGCGCGCCTTCACATCTTAAAGCGCATGGGACAATATTTTGCAAAAGAGCAATTTGCTGGTGCCGCAGAACCGGAAATTAGAGCTCGGTGCAAGGCGATGCTGGAGCAGGCCTATGCCGATTTCGTGGCATCGTCACCGATCGACCAGCGAGTGTTCAAGGTTTTGAAGGCGGCGGTCGCAGACCCTAAGAAGGCGGCGGCCTTCGTCCCATTGAGCGAGCTGAAGTGATCTAGCGTTCCACTGCAAGCAAGGTGTGCCCGACGGGGCACCGTGGCAACCCGATGTGCGGCCTTCGTCTTTCTCCGGGTCAACTCTCTGCAGCTATCACCCGAGCGGCGGCTGTCGTATTCCCGACCCATGTCTGGACTGGTCGTGTCCACGGTATCAGCGGATATTCAAGTGTCTGCCAAACCATTACTTTCGACTGACATTCAGTGTTTTTTGCAACTGGTACGACACTTGCTGTTGTCCTGCCGATCCGATCATCGATGCCGATAGATGGTAGTCGTCCGAGATGAGATTAAAGGAAGACCCATGATGCTGCTTTTAATGCCTGCCGAGCCCTGCGCCATCATCTCGTGGCATACGATCGCGCCAGGTCCGTTCGAAACTGTCTTTGACGCGATCAAGGCTCCGTATGAACGGTGAGATGGTGGTCAATGGATAAGTCGCCCGTTCGCGCTACACCTGGAGAGGGTATGCACAGCGTCGTCCGCATCAAATCGGCCCCGGATTCCGCTCAGATTTGTATCCATCTCATGGCGGATTGCAACATGCGTCAGGAAGAGGGCCAACGTCGGCCCATACGGGCTGTCCGCGCTGGAGGCTCGGCATGGATCGCGTGACAGGTGCGTTGCGAGGATCGCCCTCGTCGTCACAGTCGATGTGGTGCCGCTGGGCCGAAAGTGAGGCGCAGGTATTGCGCAGCGAACGGACTCGTCAACTCAGGCATAGAAGCGACCGGTCAGAATCACCGCGACGCCCTGGCCGCCGCGGTGGCGCCCGTCGAAACTCGCGCGCAAGGCTCTAGCGTGGAAGGCCTATCCAAATCCGGCGGGACCGGTACGTCTATCGCGACGACGCGTCTTGTTGTGAGGCCGGTCGGACCAAGCAGACGGGGCAGAGCAGCCGGCCACTTGCTGACCCAAAGTGATCTTCAGTTAACGAACCTAAAAAGCAACGTGTGGCGCGGGCGCGCCTATTTTCGAGGGGAATTTAGAGCATGAGCAATGTCACCAGAACGGCCATGCCGGCGGCGGCCGGCCGCGCAGCAGCCAAAAAAGAACTGCCGGAGCACTTTAAGGCGTACAAGCACGTCTGGGTCTTCGTCGAGCTGGAGCGTGGCCAGGTGCATCCGGTTTCCTGGGAGCTCATGGGTGCGGGCCGCAGGCTTGCCGATAGGCTAAAGGTGAACCTTGCCGCTGTCGTTATCGGTCCGGAGGGGCAGCACACACGTAACGCCGCGCTTGACGCATTTTGCTATGGCGCCGATCTGGCTTATCTCGTGAGCGACAATGTTTTGTCGGATTACCGCAACGAATCCTATACCAAAGCGCTAACCGAACTCGTCAACACCTACAAACCCGAAATCCTACTGTTGGGGGCGACGACCCTCGGTCGCGATCTCGCAGGTTCCGTGGCGACGACCCTGTCGACGGGGCTCACTGCCGACTGCACCGCGCTGGAGGTCGACGCCGATGGTTCTCTTGCGGCGACGCGTCCAACCTTTGGTGGCTCGCTGCTCTGCACGATCTATACCTTGAATTATCGTCCGCAGATGGCAACCGTACGCCCGCGGGTCATGCCGATGCCTGAGCGCGTCGTACGCGATGCCGCTCGTATCATCGTCCATCCGCTCGGTATTGTCGAAGATGATATTGTAACAAAAGTATTGTCGTTCCTTCCCGACCGCGATGCAGAAACGTCCAATCTGGCCTATGCCGATGTAGTGGTTGCGGGCGGCCTAGGATTGGGATCGCCTGAGAACTTTCGGTTGGTGCGCGAGCTCGCAACTCTGCTTGGCGCTGAATATGGCTGCTCGCGTCCTCTCGTGCAAAAAGGGTGGGTTACGTCTGACCGGCAAATCGGCCAGACGGGCAAAACCATTCGGCCGAAGCTCTATATTGCCGCCGGCATTTCCGGCGCGATCCAGCACCGGGTTGGCGTGGAGGGCGCGGATCTGATCGTCGCCGTCAATACTGACAAGAACGCTCCGATCTTCGACTTCGCCCATCTCGCGATCGTCAGTGACGCCATGCAATTGCTACCGGCGCTGACGGCCGCATTTCGTGCCCGGCTTTTGCCGAATTCGCGCGCCCGTATCGCAGTCTAGAGGAGATGATGATGATTGAAGAGAGATTCGATGCGATCGTGGTGGGCGCCGGTATGGCCGGCAACGCGGCGGCATTGACCATGGCTAAACGCGGCATGAAGGTGCTGCAGCTCGAGCGGGGCGAATATCCCGGATCGAAGAATGTGCAGGGCGCCATCCTCTACGCCGACATGATGGAGAAGCTGGTCCCCGAGTTTCGAGAGGAGGCGCCGCTCGAACGTCACCTGATCGAGCAGCGGTTCTGGATGATGGACGATCACTCCCATGTCGGCATGCATTACCGCTCGGAGGACTTCAACGAGGAACGGCCGAACCGCTACACGATTATACGCGCCCAGTTTGACAAATGGTTCTCTTCCAAGGTGCGGGAGGCTGGCGCGACCGTGCTGTGCGAGACGACCGTCACCGAGCTCGCACGGGACGAGCGTGAAAGGATCGTCGGTGTTCGTACAGATCGCGGAGACGGCGAAATACACGCCGATGTCGTCGTGCTGGCCGAAGGGGTCAATGGCCTGCTCGGGACGCGCGCGGGGCTGCGCGCGCGCCCGACACCAGATAATGTTGCGCTCGCGGTAAAGGAGATGCACTTCTTGCCTCGCGAGACTATCGAGGAACGCTTCAATCTCAAGGGCGATGAAGGCGTCGTGATTGAGGCTGCCGGTACCATTTCCCGCGGCATGACCGGAATGGGTTTCATCTATGCCAACAAAGAGTGCATTTCGCTCGGCATAGGTTGTCTCGTCGCCGACTTCCAGCGCACGGGCCAGACGCCCTACGGCCTGCTCGATCGATTCAAGAGGCATCCCTCTGTGGTGCCCCTGATAGCAGGATCCGAAGTCAAGGAATATTCGGCCCATCTCATTCCTGAAGGCGGTTATAAGTCGATCCCGCAGCTTTATGGGGAGGGCTGGGTGGTCGTGGGCGATGCGGCCCAACTCAACAATGCCGTTCATCGTGAGGGCTCCAATCTAGCGATGACTTCCGGCCGCATCGCCGCCGAAGCGATAGGTCTGGTGAAATCGCGCGGCGAGCCAATGAGTGCAACAAATCTGTCGATCTACAAGAAGATGCTGGACGATTCCTTCGTCGTCAAAGATCTAAAGAAGTACAAGGATTTGCCGCCCCTGATGCATACTCACTCACAAAACTTCTTTCTCACCTATCCGCAGCTCATCTCCAAGGCGATGCAAGACTTTGTGCGCGTCGATGGTACGCCGAAGGCTGAGAAGGAGAAGGCGACCCTGAAATCCTTTGTCAAGGCGCGGTCATGGACAGGTCTGTTCGGCGATGCTTGTCGTTTCGCCCGGGCCTGGCGCTGATCGCAACAGTGTGTGAAGTCCAACAATGGAAGATCAAAGCATGAATGTCGAACCCCCGGTGCGCGTCGAAGACAAGCTGTATTACAACCGCTATCTTGTTGACGTCGGTTACCCTCACGTCAAGGTCCGGGCGCACACGACGCCATCGCCGCAGCTACTTGCACTTTTGAAAGCCTGCCCCGCGCGGTGCTACGAGCTCAACGATGACGGCCGGGTCGAGATAACAGTTGACGGCTGCATCGAGTGCGGTACCTGCCGCGTGATCGCCGAGCCCACCGGCGACATCCAATGGAGCCATCCGCGCGGCGGATATGGAGTGCTGTTCAAGTTTGGGTGATGGTGGAACGAAGGGCCATGGTGCGACCGAGTTAAGCGACCGGATCTCACCGTATCTGTAGCGCATTCCGCGTCACATGCACGGCGCCTGGGATTCGAGCAAGACACTCTTCATGGGCACGCCAGGCAAGACATGACTTGCCGATGTCCGGCTCTTTCGGAAGCCACGAAGGACTGGTTGTGGCGTCACCGAGTGGCGTCACAACGCAGTCGATCGGATGGGAGAGGAAGGATCAGTCTCCCGCTTGAGAGGGTTGGGCCCAGCGGCCTCGATTGCGATCGCCACTGACTGCGTGATCGCGGCAAAGCGCACGGCGGTCTGGATCGCTTCGACATTGACGCCCGCGGCTCTCAGTGTTTTCTCATGTGCGTCGATGCAGGCGCCGCAGCCGTTTATGGCGGAGACCGCAAGCGACCACAGCTCGAAATCGGACTTGTCCACGCCGGGATTGCCGATCACGTTCATATGAAGCCGTGGAGGCATCATCTTGTATTCCGGGTTGGAAACAAGGTGAGCGAAGCGGTAGTAGACGTTGTTCATTGTCATCACGGAGGCAGCGGCTTTCGCTGCGGCGATCGCCACAGACGTCATCACGGCGGACGCAGCCGCTTCGATCGCGGCAATGAGGGCTGCATTGCGGGTGGCAATCGCGCTCGCCAGCAGCAACCCGTATTTTCGTTGCGGCGAAAGCGTTTCATCGGCCACCAACGAGGTCAAGTTAAGCCTGACGTCCTTCGCGAAATCGGGAATCCTGTCGCTTATTTGTTCGATCGACAACATGCCTCAAGCAACCTTCAATGTTTCGCCGCCGATTTCGCGGTTGCAGGGACAGAGCTCGTCGGTTTGCAGCGCGTCCAGAACGCGGAGCGTGTCCTTAGGGCTGCGCCCGACACTGAGGTTGGTCGCATAGACGTGCTGGATCGTGTTTTGGGGGTCAACAATAAAGGTATAACGATAGGCAACCCCTTCGGGTGAACGCACCCCAAGACCATCGACGAGCGTTCCCTTTGTGTCGGCAAACTGCCATATAGGTAGATTATGCAGATCGACGTGTGAGCGCCGCCAAGCGAGCTTGCAGAACTCGTTGTCAGTCGAACCACCCAGTACAACCGCATCGCGGTCGGCGAAATCCTTGGAAAGCCGGGCAAACTCAGCGATCTCTGTCGGGCAGACGAAGGTAAAATCCTTCGGGTAGAAGAAGATGATCTTCCATTTTTCTGGAAAGCTCGCTTCGGTCAGCGTCTCGAATGCACTCTGTCCTCGTTCCTCCTGCGCTTGAAAACCGGGCTTCACTCCTGTGATTTCGAACGGCGGCAACTGACTTCCAATTCCGAGCATGCTGTCCTCACAAATTTGCTTTCTGGAAGGTGACTTCACTGTTGAAGCAAGCTATATGCCATCCGTTCTCAGGAGTGGATTCCAGCGGCTTTGATACAGGCAAGCCCGCGCGCTTAGAGCGTCGATCGGCGAAAAATCTGTAGCCAAGCGATTCCTTGGCAGAATTCATGAAAACAGTCTTGCTTTGCGCGACCGCCTGAGATGTTCGCTTGCAAGCGTTTGGTCTGAGCCCGTTCTGCGTCCCTCAGAGCAAACTGCCTCGTCTCGCCATCAACGTGCCAAATGACTGTGGGCCTGCCGAGATCCAATGGAAATACTGAACCTGACGAAGCGTGCAGTGCGTAGCATCTGGCGCAAACAAGAGTGGCTGTATCTCCGCGACAACAGATTGCGCTAGTAAGGTCAGATGCTCCCCGTTGCCAAATAAGGTGCGAGTAATCATAGGCTACGGCGCCTCGCGCATTGAGGCGCTTGAAGGGGCGGTAGATCACCAGGCTCGAGGGTTTGCCGGATCCTGAAACGCTTGAAAGCCAACCAGGCTCGCCGTCGGCGGCGATTGGGGCTTGGACTCTACGTAGCGTCAGGTTGTACAGTCCGGAGCATACATGCGGCGAACACTCTGAAGCTTTATGGTCAAGTGAGAGACCTCAATGTCTCAAGATCTTAGGGTATGTGGCTGTGCAGGCTTGACGCGGTTTGTCGCGGATGTGAGGGCATTAACGTGAAGAATCGAATGCGAAGCAGAACGTTGCGTTGCAAGTATCAAATCCCGGTAGCTCTTCCAACGGCGATGGATCAGCCCAATTTCGATCCCGATGTGCCTCATTCGACCTTGCCCGGGAGAGTACGCGAACGCCGTTGCTCTTCGGGATGAGGCAAGTTGGCTTTCGTTTCTCTTGGACTGACGTTTTAGCGATGCCGCTCAGGGGCGGGCGCTCTGCTGCAGCAGGCAAGGTTGGGCAAGTGTGTGTAATGCGCGAGCTCGGTGCGATGGGGGTCTCTTTTGTTCAGGCATCCAACTCGTCGGCCGGCTTTTTTTGCGCTGGAGGCTCTTGTGGACGGTGCACCGGCGTGTGGCTCTGGGCGGCTATGAAGAGTTAGGTCATCAAGGGAGAACGGGCCGAGGCGGATGTGCTCCGCGCATTCCATCGCATTGACGATGATCGGAATGGGAAGGATACAGCGGACTTCCTCTTCATGCCCGTGGACGATGCCAGCGCTACGGACCTCAATCACCGCGGCCCGTTGGTCGCTGCTGCTGGTGGACCGCCGCGATCGCAACAATCCCGTAGCCAACCACTACCACTGCGCCAAGGGGCACAATGATAGCCCTGCAGCCATGCTCGCACAACGTGTGGGGGCCAACCTGCAAAACGCCTCCATACGCCAGCAGAGGAACGGCTACGATGGCGGTGTCTTCGTGCTCGACGGTGCGCGGGGCTGGCCAGGCGGTTGGCGGGGAGACGACAGCCAGACCTGGACCTTAGCAATCTCGTAGTCGACCGGCAGGCACTGCAGAACCGACTGAGGGGTTGATGTCGGCTTGAACTGGTTAGCGCGCGCGGCTGGTTGAACTGCGACGTCTGGCCATTGAAGGTCCGCAATCGGCCGTTCGCGAGGCGTCACGTGGCACAGAGCGTCGGAGCGAACGCCAGAGCTAAGGCTGTTTTTGGAGGTGGTGGAAGAGTTTGATTGGCGATGTCGGAGACGACGTGCTCGACAGTCTGACTGTCGTCGGTCCGGTATCGTCGTCGCCAAATAACCGCAGCTGGGGCTGAAGGCCCCGCTGCGCGCGACGCGCGTTGAAATATCGCGCCACCAACTGCTCCAAGGATTGACGATCGCAAGGCAGCAGCGTGCCAACGCCCGCGGTGAAGGTTCGCCACTCGGCAAGGCATTGTTTCGGAACGGCTGTCAGGACTGGTACGCCTCGGGTGATCGCGTCAACGAATTCGGCGCGCAGGCCGCGGCCGGCTGCTTCTTGTTTGGCGAATTTGTTGATCACGAGAAGATCGATCTCGTTGCGAAGTGCCTGGGAAACGACAGCTGCGGCCTTGGCAAGCCCATTTGTATCGAGATTACAGGACATAGCTCCGCTGCCGAGTGGCTGAGAAATCGAGATCTCTTGTCCCGTCGCAACGTCGATTGCGAGCATGACATGCGTGCCATTTGCGCACCTCGAGTTTCGCTGCACGATGCCGCCGATGCGTACGCCTTGCTGCGCGATATCCCGAGCGAAATCGGCCAGTAGCCTATCGACATCATCTTTTGGACGGTAGAGAATAGCCCCCACACTATTCGGATCTATCTCATCCAGATTATCGATCACGGCGGGGTTCCTGTTGATGTGTTTCTCGTATCGGGGCATAGCTGTCGAACGCTCTCATGCTGATCATGGCACGCGTTGCAAGCACCGCTCGGCAGCCCCGAGCGGAACGGCGCGCGCGACCTCCGCAAAAACGTCCGCTCCATTGCTGAGCCGTAGCGCATCAAAGGAGCGGCGCGTGATGCGCGCCAAAAGCGGCACGCCAGAACGGCCAGTTTCAAGAGCCAGAACCAAGGTGACCTCCGCCTCGTCGAACGGCAGAGAGGCTTTGATGCGTGCCGGAAATACATTGAGGATAGAGCTTGCACGTGGAGGTTCGCACGCGATGCTGACATCGCTGGCTGCGATGCGCAGCCGCAGCTGCGCGCCCGGTCTAAGCGGCACTCCAGGTATCAGAAGGCGTGCCCCGTTGAGGCGGAGCGTGATCAGCCCATAGCGTCCGTCATAGCCGCCGACCAAGGTATCAAGACAGACTGCCGCTTCGCCGCGCCTGGCAAGCGCCGGATCGCTCTGAACGACATTGAGCGGCCCGGCCGCACTCACGAAGCCATCTTTCATCATGACAAGATGATCGGCAAAGCGCTCGATATCAGCGAGATCATGACTGATGTAGATCATCGGCAATGGGAGCTTTTCCCGCATGCGCTCGAGAAATGGCAGGATCTCGCATTTGGCGGAGCGGTCGAGCACAATGAGTGGATCGTCCAGCAGAAGTAGCCGAGGCTGGCCTAACAGCGCGCTGCCAAGGGCAAGTCGCTGTCGCTCGGCCACGGAAAGATGTGATGGGGAGCGCTCGAGCAGTGGCGCCAAGGCGAGCAATTCGACCACACCATCAAAATCGATCAGTGTCGGTGTCGATTTTGACGCCTTATATAGGAGGGTGCGCCGTACAGACCAATGAGAAGGAAGAATTGATAGCTGGAATACATATGCGACGGGACGCAGATGAGGCGGTCGAAACGTCGTCTCATCCTGCCAAATCTCTCCATCGACCGCACAAAATCCGCTGGGCAGACGCTGCACGCCAGCGATGCAGCGCGCGAGTGTGGTCTTGCCGCACCCGGGCGGACCAAAAATCGCTGTGACGCCTTTGGCGGGTAGCCTGAATTGCGCATCAAGCGGGATATTTGCGAGAGGGTCATTGAACGCAACCTCAATATAGCCCGTTTTTGCTTCTCTCATGAACCTGCGCCTGTGCTGTATCGTCCTATCCAAGTTACGAACACAATCGCTGCAATGCAGATGATGGCCATGCCTCCGACAATCCAGTCTGTGCCGCTCAAGAACGGCGTCTCTGCTCGCGTGAGGGTATAAGGTGCGGCGGCGGACTGCAGATCGGTGTTAAGACCAGAGGCTTGTTGAGTATCCCCGCGCCGCGCGGATCTTGACAATCGGACGCTGCCCAGTGCGCTTGCCAATGAGAGGCAAAGCGCCTGTCCAGCAGCGCGAGGTTCTGAGCCTGCTCCTCCGGGCGGAGGGCTTCTGCTGAATGTCCAAATGGCGCGGCTTGAGAGGTTTGACGGTAAACATGTCGGCTCACGCCAGAGCTGAATACTGGCTCGCAGCCGGAAATTTGCATCGAGGATCCCACAGCTTTGGTAGCCGATTTGAAGTTTGCGCCGGTAGCCATGGTCATGGCCTCTGCATTCTCGGGTGCGAGCAGCGTCAAAGCCAGATCGATCAGGATGAATCGGATAAGCCTCATTGGAACTCCGGCTCCGCCGCGGCCGCTTCCTTCGCGGCAACTGGGTCATCGTTACCCAGCAATCCGCGTGCCGTTTCAAGGAATATCTGCGCGTCTAGCGGCAAGGGGGGCTTTGTAACGGTTTCCACCGGACGTCTTAAATCGCCGCATCTTATTGTAGGGGTTTGTACGCTCGCGTCACCAACCGCACATGCAGGATCTAGGAGATGGAAACTGAGGAGATCCATCCCCTCTTGCATTGGAGATGGTGCTTTGGCGAACACGCGGCCGTAAAACTCGTCAATGATGCACAAATCCATGCCATCCGATTTGGCGAACCTTCCGATGTGCGCGCAGGAGAAGGTCGGCTGCCGGGCGCTTGGAAAAAAGGGCTGATCTGAGGTGATATGCTGTGCCCTCGAGCTAGGGAAGAGCGTCTTCCTCGCAGCACCGGTTGCTGGCGCATTTCAGGGCGCACGGGCCTTTCGTTGCAACGCGAGGTGACCCAGGATTGAGCTGCCCAAGATGGATAATTTGACAGGCCCCTAAGGAATTCTTGCGTCACCGACGAACGGGTTGGGGCTCGAGGCTCGCAATGTGGGTCTGCTGAATGCTCCAGCTTGGACCGCGATATCGCCTGATTTCGCTGCGGCAGCGCTATCTTCCTCGCTAATCACAACAAGCGTGTCCGCTATCGTGAAGGCCTATTTGTCTAAGGAGCGCTTTGGGGTTGCAACGGTCCGGGTGGGCAGTATCCGGGTAATCGACCTTTGGCAGCTGGCCGGTGAGCGAATTCAGAAAGGCGACAATCTCGTCAGCTTCTTCATCGCTGAGCTTCGCGCCAGGCTGAACCTCACTCATCACGTCAACCGCTTGCTTAAGACTCCAAACCTGACCAGAATGGAAGTAGGGGAGACGCAATGCGACGTTGCGCAACGGCGCCGAGCGGAAAACATACTCGTCGCCAAGATCCTTGGTTGCGGCAAAACGACCCTTATCCTCCCTCTGAAGCAAGCTTTCGGCTGGCCTTTCAATCATGCCGAACGGGAAGTAGTCCTGTCGACCGACGTTGATTCCGTTGTGGCAAGAGGAGCATCCCTTTTCGTAGCTTCAGCCCGGCTTTTGCTGTTCAGTGAGAGCATATCCGTCTCCATCGCCGATAGCCTCGGATCGAAAAACAAGGATTTGCGAAGTGTGACCTTTTCATGGGTTATAGGATTGTCCTTCATCGCTGGAACGATTGAGGGAATCGACTTGAAAATCCGCTTGGCGGCGCTCATCAAATCCTCATCGGCGCCTGCTGCTGGCGAAACCAGAATGGCTGCGGCCACAACACTTAAGCTGCGGGCCAAGGAAAGCTCGCGTACCGACAGTTTCCTCATGTGAAGTCTCGCTTTCTGTCCTAGTGGAATCGTGAACATAGCGCGCGTCCGCGTCCGTCCGCAGAAAGACCTGCAGCAGTCAACGACAAATGGTGTCTTCCGAGTTCCGGCTAGGCTGAACCCAGGCTTACGCGCTGCCGGTGTTAGTAGCAACCGGCATGACAGCGCGGCTCAAGGCAGAAGCTGCTGAGCTGGTTTGAAGCAATTGCGCACCGTGAACAGCAGCAGGCGGTTTGAGGCTGTCGAATCGACGGTACGTGACGGTTGCCGCAATCACCATCCAGCTACGGTATCGTGACCTGTCGGTCCAAACCTCTGTGCTTCTCGGAAACCCATCGTACCGATCTCTTTGACTCTGCACGTCAAGGCCTGATTCGGACGCGAACAAAGCGAGCTGCGTCGACGCAGCTTGTCGCCGATCGTCTCGATGCGTGCCCTTTTCGCCTTCAAACCCTACACTAGGCCAAGCGTCATCCACCAACATCGGTGACCTTCCTACCCGGGGCAGCCGGTCAGGCCTGCAGTTGTCGGGAGTTCGTCTTACTGCCCTACTGGGTATGCCCGTCTCAGAACGTATTCACACATGCCGGACGCTCAAAGTGCTTGAATCGACCGTAGCGTCAGGTTGTAGGCATTGCGTAGCAGAACACCATATTGGGAGCCAGTCGCCACACAAGCGCTAAACGGCCAATCTCCGTTGTATCTCGCTCTTCGCAATGAGCGTGTTGCGCGTTGCGGGAAGATGATTCGAGAGGCCGTCATCATTGCGGCTACCCCGCAACAGCGACAGTGGCTCCCGAGGCGCCCATCCGGTAAACAGAGTACGCTCGCGGGGCGAAGAATAATAGTGAAGGATATGCGGCTTAAGACAGGTTTGGTGAATCGAGAGCGGGGAATGAGCTGGATTTGCAACGCGCACCGCTGTGCAGCCGCCCTAGCTGCGATCGTGATCGCGATCGCAGCCACGTGGTGCACAGGACACGCTCGTGCGCGGGATCGGCGGGCCGAGGAAGTCTTCACGTCGTGCAGACCAGACGTGAAGCGCTTCTGTGACCACTTTACAGGGCGTAGCGATGTGGACGTAGCCATGTTTTGTCTTAGGGACAACTTCAAGAACTTGCGCGGCGAATGCCGCCGCATGATGCCAACCGCGGCGGAGAGAAGCGACGGACCGAGACGACGTCTCAACAGGCTTCCGATCGTCCTCCATCGAGAGTGAAGCGTCCGAGCAGCAGTTGCAGAAATCGAGCGACAGTGAGGTGTTCAGACTGACGGCGCCGGAATTTGGCCAGCTTGGTGGCCGAAAGTCGATCGCGCTGGAAGCTGCTGAGCGCAGTTCATCTATCAGGGGGACTGAGCTCCGTGCATCGACTGGCCTCGATCACCGATCAATAGTGCGCCGACGCGTGTTACGAGGTTGTAATGCGCTCTGAACTTCTATTTCGTACTGCAGCAGTTGCGCTTTATTCAGCGCTGCAGTCATTCGCCGACTTTGAGGCCGTCGTGAGATTGCCATCGGCTCACTGTAACTGGTCGGAAGGACAATCTGCGCAAACTGTGGTGGTTACGGCCGGACATCTGCAGGAATCCGTGCTGCCCATCAATCTAGGGCGTTGTGGTCAGCAACCAGGTATTTTCCGTCAGGTGGCTAAATCGCTATAACTGGCAAAAGATCGCCGGAATGTTAGCGTTGGACGTTTGTTCCGTCGCGGTCTTCCTCAGATTTCTCAGCTGGGGACTAGCTTGGTCTCGAGTGCCGGGCTCAAGGTACAGATTGAGCTAGGAAATCTCTTTTTTTAGCCGCCCATCGGCTTCTCGAAGGAACCGCTTGATGCCATTGCGGCGTTCTCGATGGGCGCTTCAGGGGAGTCGCTTCGCCCGATCGTGGTGCTCTTGGCCGAATACACTTTAGGGCTCAAGGTCAAAGGAAACGCCGTCGACAAGAGCCGTTCAAAGGCAGAAAGCTGTTCAAGCAGACGCTTCTCGACGGCCTTGCGCTCCGTGCCAGGTAGGTCCCTTTTAAGGAATCGACGGCAGCGCCAGATTTCGTTCCGCAGCCATCTAATCTCACTCAATGTATCATCAATTGAAGTCATCACAGATATAGTTCACTTCGTCCCTGGAGCATCAATTATGGTGATCGTCATCGAGCGGCCATTCCTTGGCCCCGCATTCCTGCCGAACAACCGCATCCGAGGACTTGCGACTTCACGCCCGTCTTTCGGCGAGCAGTTCGATGTATGCCACTCTTATCATCGATATCACCCTACACCGCGCGCGCGACGAGAATTCGAGGCAGATCCTCGCGTTTTCACGGCGCTGCGATCGTGTGCCTTGCACAATTCCTGCGCTCCACAGGATTGATTGGTGCGCGAAGAAACACCGAGAACCGGAGCAGTTAAATTCATGTACGACACGCACACGGCTCAAGCAGGAACTATTAACGCATAACGCATGTCCCCATGGTCGATGGCGGTGGAACTTGCAAGGGCTTGACGGCTTCGTTGCCTGTTGAGTCGCTGGGCGCGGCCTGACTTGGGCCACAGCTCGCGAGTCGGACCGTAGCGATGTCGAGCTCTAGCGGCCCAAGCGGCGTAAAGCGGCGGCGTCTTCTTGCGAACGCCTCTTCTCTGATGCTGGTCAGTCCCGCGGTGGTACCCGGCATTCGCAATCGCTTACCCGATGAATAAATTATGAGCGAGGTGGACCACATCAACAACATGAGAAAGCCATGGGGACGATTGTTCTAGGAAGACGAGCCAGCCTGGCTGCGATCCCCGACAGGCGCCATCCAATGAAACAGACGCATGCGTCGGGATTGGGATCTTGGCAATCTGATGCAAATGTCGGCTAGACGCAGTGTCGAGCCAAATGAGCATTCCATGGACAATCTTGCTATCGACATCCGCTGTGCACAGTCCGCCTCAGAAGACCAATTTGATAGCTTGAAACTCACGCTGCGACAGGTTGTAGGCTTGCTGATGCGTAAAAGATAAAGGCCCGCTTGGCAGGCGTTGATGGCGCATCGCAAGTGGAGACCGATGGGGACGGCGTGCCGATTGCCAGTTTTCTCGCTTGCGGGCGATGGCCAGGGAGCCATTTGCATCGTCTGCACGGGACGTCGGGCTAAGGTACACCGACCAGTTGGAGTCGCGAGATGGCCTGGATCGTGGAACGATACAGGCAGCAGAATATGGCTGACCCCAGCCGTTATCGCGTTTTTAGCGGTCCAGCGAAAGCACGCTGGGTGAACAGCCCGCGCTCGCAAGCAAATACTTCAACCGAATAGACTATTCATATCCGGCCAGAGGCGATGACCGGCAGCACTGATGGCCGCACAGAGCGCTGCGGTGAAAGCTCGGAAGGTCGTTATGTCCATTCAAACCAGCCTCACGGGGGCGCTAGGCAAAATCGATCGCGCCAGCGACATCGTTGCATTCTCAATAGTGGTGGTCACGCGCGACAAGAAACTGCGCAACGTCGACCATTCGAAAAGAAAATCAGGATCTTGATCCAGGCGGAGAATGACGTCGTCGAGCACATGCTCTCGTCATTGACGACCAGCTTGTTGCAGAACCGTATCGCGCCCTCTGACGAGCAGGTGATGCATCATTTTGGGCTAGCCTGCGAGAGAGCAGGACTGATCGCGACGGAGGAGATGGCAATACGGATATTGAAACGTGTTTCACGCGAGATCAACGAGGCGCAGTCGATGCTCGAGTTCATTGATCGCGGCGCGGATCGACTAAATTGAGCTCGGCATACAGAAATTCTTCGCACCAGTGCAGATGCAGCTGTTCGATCATTCAGTCGAACGCGTACGGGTCAAGTGCCGTCTCATCAGCGCTTGCCCGTCGAGATCTGCGACGGTGAGCCGAGGGGGGAGGGCCGGTCTTTATGGCCATGTCAATGGCTGGGAACTCGCAACGGAGAAATTGAGCGAGCCCGTGTTCTTAACATCGCATGCACGCCGCGTCTCGTAGAAGGCCGAGCGGCATTAGGCGCGATGGGCTGCAAGCTTTTTAGCTCAGCTATTTAGCATAAGCGTTTGAACGCAGGGGGAAGTGGGGCCGCCTCCGCAAGCGACAGAAAAGTTGCCAGCCTAAGCGTCCCGCTGCCAGGGTGCCGGCATCCGGCACCAGTCGACCCAGCTCGATGTAATTCATCTGCGTCGCGCTGAGCCTAAGGTCGGGTAATTGATGGGAGCCGTCCAATTTCGTCGCTCCGCAGTCTGTCAGCTTATCGACAGCTGGCTCTCGTATCATGAACATCGCTAATCGCTGGCAGAGCCGGCTCAAAGGGCTAGATCTGGCAGGGGCCACCGGGATAGACTCCAATATCAACTGATCCACGAGCGAGACTTCGCCTGGGTTCGCTGCCCCGTCTGAAGTTACTCGGTAGCACTCGCCAGCGTATTCGCGCCAGCGGTGCGTGACGGCCCCGCTGTGTGATCGCACCTCATTGCAGTTAGCCGGTGGAGCGTTCTCCATGGCCGGTAACCAGTTCTAAGATGCGCCGCCCCGGCGCGTTTGCTTCATTTTGCTACCGAAGAGACGACATCGATGAATGCAGAACAGCTCGGCGCTGGTACTCCTTCCGCAACGTCCGATTCGGAAAGCTCCGAACCGGGCTCTCCGGCCGCATCGCAATGGGGAGAGGCCTTAATGGACGTTCAGGCGTCCGCTGCCGAGGCGGCTGCCTCGCAGGACGAGATGTTGACGGACTGGGCTGCCGAAAACGGGCAGGGGCAACATGAGGATCGGCAACAGGCGGTAACGAGGGCTTGGCGGGGCGCGGGCGATCTCAATGAGCCGTTAGATCTGTCGTCTCTGTCCCTGACCGCCTTGTCGGCGTCCATTCCGGCCGGGTTGCGCCGCCTGAATGTCGACGATAATCAGCTTAACAGCTTGCCCGAGACCCTTCCGGCGAGCCTCCAACGGCTCTACGCCAGCAATAATCGGCTGACCAGCCTACCCGAGCTTCCACCTGGGCTGCGGCGGCTCTATGCCATCAGCAATGGGCTGACGCGCCTGCCCGCAGAGCTGCCGCCGGGATTGCGGCGGCTGAATGTCGACAACAATCAGCTGACCAGCTTGCCCGAACGCCTTCCAGCAACGCTTCAGGAGTTGGACGTCAGCGGCAACCGCCTGACCCACCTGCCCGGGCTTCCAGCCGGGCTCCAGCGTCTGAACGTCGACTACAATCAGCTGACGGACCTGCCCGAGCCTCTTCCGGCCGAGCTCGAATGGCTCAGCGCCAGCCACAACTGGCTGACCAGCCTGCCTGAGACGGTCCCGCCCGAGCTGCTGTGGCTCGGCGCCAGCAACAACCAGCTGACCAGTGTGCCCGAGACCCTGCTGACGCAGCTAAGTCGTGACTCGAGCGTTGATCTGGAGAATAATCCGCTCGCCGATTGGGTGCAGGCCGGCCTTGCAACAGCGATGCATGCCGGACACTATGCCGGCCCGCAGGTTTTCTTCTCGACGACGGACGGAGCGGTGGAAATTCAGCCGCGGTCCCTGCAAGAGGTTGCCGCGGACTGGCTCGAGGACGAGCCCATGGCAATGGCCACTTGGCAGCACTTCGGCCATGAAGCGGGGGCCGCGGACTATGCACGCTTCCTCGACAGGCTCCGTGGCACCGTGAACTATGGCAACGAGGCGTTCCGCCAGGCGGTCGCCGAAGATTTGCGGCAGGCAGCCGTCAGGCCGCGTTTGCGCGAGCAATATTTCGAGTTGGCTTCGGGAGCGAACGCGAGCTGCGAGGATCGCATTACTTTGGCCTGGAACGGCATGCAGACCGCACGCCTGAACGCTGATGTCGAGGACGGCGTCTATGACGGGAGACTGGGCGAACTGCTCCAGCACGGCCGCGTCATGTTTCGCTTGGAAGCGCTAGACGAAATCGCGCGCGAGAGGGTCAACTCGCTTCGTCGTGCCGATCCCGACGCGGACGTCGATGAAATCGAGGTCTACCTTGCCTACCAGACCCAGCTGCGCGACCCGCTCGAGCTGCGGCACATGGCTCCCGACATGCGCTTCATGAACGTCTCTCACGTGACCGAGGACGATGTGGCCAGCGCTGGGGCATCGGTGCGGAATCAGGAAGCGGCGGAATTTGCCGATTATCTGGCAACGCGCTGGCAACCGTGGGAAAGCGTGACGAGGCGCATCGCGCCCGAAGATTATGCTGCCATGCAGGAGCGGCTCGTCGACGCTATGGGCGAAGAGTTTCAAACCCGTCTGAGTCTCCAACTGGCCGAGGAAGGTTTGACAGGCAATGCCGATGCCGAGCGGGTGCTCGGCGCCCAGATCCGAAACGAGATCGCCCGCGAGATCAAAAGCGCGGTCATGCACCAGGTGCTCGGGAAGCTCGGCCTTGATCTATGAGCGTCCTCTGATGGAAGGGCCTGTCGATCCGCCTAGCCGCTCACAAGGTGAAGACAGTCATCGATCCTTTCGAGGACGGGCGTGTCTGCATGCGCTATTCGGCGAATGAGCTGCCGTCACTGCCGGTCGCGTGATCGGTGCGGACGATCACGGTAAAGATGGGCAATCCACTGCAGATTCGTACGCCGCAATTCATGCGTTCGCGTCCCGTTGAGCACGCTATTGAAGACTGCTCATAGCCGGACGAATAGCTGGCAAGCAGATCGGAATCTCAAGTAGCCCTTGTGGAACGTAGGCTGTCGATATCCGTGCCTCGAGATCGATAGGCCTTTTGCAGCATCACACTCGAATCCAGATCGCGAAACATGCTGTAGTTCCGTCGGATCCATTGATGCAGCTCGGTGGACCAGTCCTTCTCGTTGCGCAGATATCCAGTGAAGGAAAAGCTAAGCCGGTCTATATATCTCTTGAGGAACAGCGGAAGCGCGGGAATCCGAAGCACCCGCTCGCCATCCATCGCTTCAGGTAATTCGCCGCGCAGCACGAATTCATTGTGGACGGTGACCAGCGACGCCGGCGGAATTCGCCGCCGCAGCATTTCATAACCGCGAAACGAGATGCGGTCAGCGCCCGCGACGAAGAGGATGATAGGGGCGACATAGCAGCGCGCCGTCTCCTTCATGAAGCCGATCTCATCGCACATCTTAAAGAATTCGTCGAAGGCGTGAAAGCCGAGATCGATTACCTTGGGTACCCGATCGTGGATGACAAGGGGGTCCATCAGCTGCATCTTGCCGTAAGTGTCGATCACATCCGCGGTCTCCGTGATATTGGGGAGGTAGTCGAGCAACGACGGCTCTTTCAAGTTGACATCAAACGACAGCGTTGTGCCGTTTTTCAGCAACAAGAACTCGCTCATGGCCCGAGCGATGAGAGTTTTACCGACCTGCGGGCTAGGAGAGCAGATGATGTAGATGGGGGTCGCTAACATAGCCAGCAGATCAATTTTGTTTCGTACGTGGGCCCGACCTGAGCTCGCCGAATAAGCGACTACTTCTCGCCGGCCCGGGTTGCGGACTTGGCGCCGGCCAATTCCGTCAAGTTGATGCGATCAAACTCGCTCCAGACGTTTGCCAGCCAGTGCCGTACATAGCCGCGCAGCACGAAAGAGTTGTTCGCGGGTTCATCGTTCCGCCCCTTGTTTGCGACGAAGTCTATGAATGGGACGGATGCGACTTCCACCTGCTCATAAGCCATCTCGTTAAGCTTCGGTATGACCAACTCAGTCGCATGTTTGATGCGGTGAAAGTAGGAATTATAGGTCGCTTGATCCCACTGGAAGAATTGAGTGTCGTTGATGAAGTTCTTGACCAGATAGTACTTTGCGCCGCTCATGAAGGTCGCGGTTTCCGCGATCTCGTCTAGCGAAGCGATGGATGATCCCAGGATATGAAACACGGCAAACGTGATCTGGCCAGACCGCGCCGAGTCCAGAAATCCGATGTCGCGCAAGGAAGCCAACGCAGAGGACAGTAATCCTGCGCGAGCATCGATCACAGTGACGGACAGCCCTGAGTTCAGGGTATCGAAGATCTTCATCTGGTCAGCCGTCGTCGTCATGTCGACGATCTCGGTGATCTCGGGATAAAAGCGCTTCAGCGTTCCCCGCGGCGACTCCGTGTCGAATGCGCGTATTTGCACGTTGTTGACGCTGAAGTAGTCCAGTAGCGTTCGTGATACGGTCGTCTTGCCGACTCCTCCCTTGTCCGCGCCGACCACAATTACAACTGGCTTCACCATGGAAATCTCCTGAGATACTCGCTATTGCCGCGCGCAAAGTGCGCAACCGGCGCGTCTCTGCTTTGGGTGCGAACATGGCAGAAAGAAGGGGCAATGAACCTTCGATGCGAGAGCTCTGCAACTGATGAACTTTTTCAACATCAAGTAAGTGACGTCGTTGGATCGCAACGACGATGCAGGCTGAGATTGGGGAGTAAATCACTTGTGCTGGTGATCTACGTGAGGATTGTGGGCAACTGGAAATGCACCACCACGAATCAACTGTCTGTCTGTGGTGGTCGTTGCGATTGCCATAGGTTATCCATCGGTGCCGCTATCTAGATTGCATGAAGCGACCGAATCTTACGTAGCGTCAGACTGCGAGCTCGGTGGAAACGCAATGAAGGCGGTGCTACGCGGTTCGGCTGTGGCTTGGCAGATCAAAGGTGTGCTGGATCAGATCGTCTTTTCGGCAGATAGCGAAGTGGCTCGTCAATTACCGAGGGATGCCCCCCGAACGACGAGCTCTCACTCGGCTGAAGAATATCGAGATATGCGGGCGCTGAAGCGGGCTGGTGACGCAAATAGCAAGCATGCATCTGCTCGCGCCAAGGCGAGGTTAACGTGTCATGGAGAACAAGATCGAAGGGTGAGCGGGGGCGCGGCCGACGGCTCAACATCGGTGGCGAAGCGATATCGAGGACGCTCCGTCAAAAGAAGCCGGCGTCGAGCGACCGGAACCGGTGATCTTTGTCTTGGCGCAGATTTCGGCGATGACGCTGCGTGGTGCGGGTTCAGAAGAACCTTTAGGGAATGAACGATGGGCTGGCGCATGTGCGCTCTCGCTCAGCGGATGAGTGACGCTGTATCGTCGAGGTGCTTTCATCTCATCCAGCAAACTCAAGACTTTGAGATATCAACCACTGGCGGCTTGGAAATGAGCGAGTACGGCGGGATTGCCATCGAAGATTGACCCGGAGGAAGAATTCGATGGCGCCGAATTCTTAGTAGAGACTATGTCCTTTGAAACGTTTGATTATCAGTTCAGTACGAGCCATTGTTCGTGGGTCGTCTCATTCATCCGTCGCGGATACACTTGGCGTGTGGTTGGGTTACTGATCCTGGTTATACATGTCGGCTTGATTGTACGAACGATGTCGCTTCGCAGGGAATTTAAGTCTTGAGCCTCCACGGCGGCTGATAATCGGCTAGCTGTCGGTAAGCTGACAGACAGGCACCGAGAAACTGCGATCCGCTCTTGTTCGTTGACTACCTCTAACGGTACGGTGCGTGCCGGCCATCCGCTTGCAGTTGTGGGTCGGCATTGCCGTTCTGCCTCGTCCCTTCAAGGGCGAGCGACAGCTTGAGATTGTTGCTCAACATCGGATTTTCTGGGTCAGTTGCCAGGGCTTGGCGGTATAGCGTTTGCGCCTCGTGATGGCGGCCCTCGTGATCGAGCACAACACCTTTGGCGTTCAGTGCGCGCACGTCGCCGGGTGCTGCAAGCAAGATGTTGTCGAGCACTTCAAGCGCCTCATCAGGGCTTTCACGCATCAGCAGGCCCCGCGCAAGAGGAATCGCCGCATCGACATTGTCCGGTCGTTGCTTCAGCGCATCGCGCAAAGCCTTCTCGTCAGCATCGCGACCGAGGGCGTGAGAAATGCGCTCGCGCATAGCTGGATCGACCTCCTTGGCCCTAACCAGCTCTGCCGGAGACGTCGGCTGCTGTGAAAGACCCGACGTGTGCGAGTTAGCGCAACCCGCGAGCAGCACAATGGCAAGCATGGGGAGAAAGGCCGAGCACGAATGGCGACGAAAGTTACGCCAGCGCCGCAGAACATTAATCTTACATGAATTCATAAGCGATCTCACGACCCCACACCTGCTCGTCAGCCGGCCGCAGGGAGGAGGTCACGATGCCCGCCTGTAGGAGTCTTGTCCTTGCCAGGCGCAAGTTTGACGGAGCCAATCGGCTGGACGGTGAAATCCGAGGCGAGATCCTGATACGAGAGAACAGGTAGATCTATTCCATTGCGGGTGAGAAAGCCGCGGACGAAGCGCCGGATATCCATCGAGCCCAGGATAACTGGCTGGTTCTGACTGCGCGCGATGCTCGAATGGATCTGGCGAAATTGTGCAAGTAGCATCTCGCTTTGCCGATCCTCCAAAACGAGGTAGGGACCGACAGCGGTCTCGCGCACCGCACCTCGCACGATATCCTCGGTCTCACGCTCGACGATAAAGGCCGCCACAACACGATGGGCGTTGGCATAGCGGTGACAGATCTGCCGCTTCAGAACGGAGCGCACATATTCGGTGAGCAGTACGGCACTTTGCTCCCGTTCGCTCCATTCTGCAAGCGCCTCCAGAACCAAACGGGTGTTCCGGATCGGGATGCCCTCGTCCAGCAAGCGACGTAGCACATCCGCGATGCGAGGGATCGGTGTCGTGCGCAGCACCTCCTTCACCAGATCGGCATATTCCTGCTCCATCCGGCTAAGCAGCTGACGGGTTTCCTGAATGCCCACCAGGCGCTGTGCATAGCGTGTCAACGTCGACTGGACGCGCAAGGCGATGATTTCGCTCGGACGGTGGTGCCCTATTCCGGCAGCTTTGAGAGCGGGCGCATGGCCTTGTCCGATCCAGATCCGATTCGTGTCTGGGTCCTGCCAAAAGGGAATCCCGCTCAGTTCAATGTTCGCCACGTCGTCGTTAAGTAAGAGTTGTGTCGGGTCAATGGCGCCCTCTTCCACCGGCACTCCTTCGACATCCACCCGGAATTGCGATTGGGCCAGGTGCTGTGCGCTTTGGGCGGGAATGCGTGGAATTGTGATGCCAAGATCAGCTGAAACCAGTGCCGAAACCCGTGCGACGCACTGCTCGAGTTCCCCTACGTCGATTGCCTGCATCAGGCTCGGCGCTAGCAACAGCGTAATCGGAAGTGCCTCCGCGGGCACGGTTTGCTTCTGACCTTGTGCGGAAGCGGGAGCCGAACCGGTGGGACCGGCGCCGGCCTTGAGAGCGGTCTTGCCCTCTTGCACGCCAACCTTGAGAAAGCTGGCAGCGGAGAACAGCGCGGCCAGTATGACAAAGGGCGGCAAAGGGAAGCCAGGAACGAACCCCATCACAAGCAAGACACAGGAGGCCAAGCGTAGCGCTTGTGTGCTGGCCGTAAGTTGGTTGACGATATCGGCGCCGAGATTGAGTCTGGAAGGACCGTTGACACGAGTGACAATGGTTGCGGCTGTAATTGACAGCAGCAGGGCCGGAATCTGCGAAATGAGCGCATCACCGATCGTCAGGATGGTATAATGATGCACCGCCTCCTCGAGGGACATGCCCTTGGAGAGCGATCCGATCGTGATGCCACCCAGCATGTTGATGCAGATGACTATTAATCCGGCTATGGCATCGCCCTTCACGAATTTCATAGCGCCGTCCATCGCGCCGTGCAGTTGGCTTTCTCGCTCCAGCGCGCCGCGCCGGCTGCGGGCTTCGTGCTGATCGATATGGCCGTTGCGCAGCTCCGCGTCGATCGCCATCTGTTTGCCCGGCAGCGCATCGAGCGTGAAGCGCGCAGATACCTCCGCCACCCGCTCGGCGCCCTTGGCGAGAACCATGAACTGCACCATGGTCACGATCAGGAATATGACAATGCCGACGGCGATGTTGCCGGATATGACGAAATCGCCGAACGTATGAATGATGCTGCCGGCATCGCCCTCGGCGAGGATCAGTCGCGTCGTTGCAACGGTAAGAGCGAGACGAAAGACGGTGGAGATCAGGATGACGCCCGGCAGGGACGAAAAGTCGAGCGGCGTGTTGAGATACAGGGCTACCATCAACAGCAATATAGCAAACCCCAGATTGAAGCCGATCAACATATCGATCATGACGATCGGGATCGGCATGATCATCATTGCGATCGCCAGAAGAAGCATCAACGCGACCATCAAATCCGGGTGAGCCGGCGCGCGCGTGATGAGATTTCGTAGAAGGTTGGCCATGAGAAGCCTTATTGTTGTTTGATTGCAGCTGTGCTGCCCCGCAACAAAACATAGCGTTTGAAGGCGGCTTGCGCTTCGATCATGCGGCCAGCGTGGCGCAGGGCGTGGCTGCGCATCAGCATCAAGGGCGGACACGAAGACGGCTCGTCATCCAGTTTGTCAAGCCTGTCCAATACCGACAGTGCTTCGTCGCCGCGACGCTCCGAGATGAGAGCGTAGGCCAGGATGCGGAGCAGGCCGATGTCTTGAGACTGTTCGTGAGCGACCAGCCGCAACAGAGCTAGGCTCTTGGCGCTCTGTCCGCACGCAAGGTAGACATAAGACAGCACGCAGAGCAAATCTCGCTCCGGCCCGGAGATCAGCTCGCTAGCGCCGGCTTCGGAAACGATCGGTGGCCGTGTAGATGTGAAGTGTTGCACTTTGTCTGGCACGACCATTGCTAGCCTTTGATCAAGCCGTTGTGACTCTGCCGGAGCAGGATTAAACGTTGCAGCTCCAGTTGCAGAAGGGCGGCCCCTTCACGTGGCACCAAATCCTCTGGCGCGGCTGATAGCGTATCAGCCAAACGCTCCAGAAGAAGGCCGTGTTGCTCTGGACGCAGAACATGCGAATGACGTAAGCGCGGCGTTACGAAGGAGAGTAGACTGTGCGCGAGATTGGGCTCATTAAGCCAAGCGAGTTCCGAGCTTGGCTCGATCTGACCTGGCGGGGCGCGCGCCTCGTCTAGATTGATGCGCGAAACTGCATCGATCGAACTGAGCTCGAGCGCGCTCTCGATCGTGGCGTCCACCAACCGATCCGGCACGTCACTATGACGAGAAAGTGAGGTGTGGCTCTTGGGATCATTGCCACGCGTCCGGTCAATCCCGATGGACTTGGCTCGAGAATTGACCGGCGTGATGGCAGATGCATGATGATCAACGTTTGGCTCCTGAAAAGCGGTGCCGGGCTCGACGGGATTGGGGGGCAGCCTAGTCATGGCACTTTGCTTCCTTACCTGCGGCCTAAAACGCTAATAGGGTAGAGTGGCAAGCCGGCCATCCCGGCTCAGCAGAACACGCCCTTCCTCAATCCCGTAGACGGTCCATCCATTGCTTAAGAGCGCGCCGACGAAATACTTTTGACCAGCAATGACAATATAGGGGTCGCTCCCGCGCCAAACAGCTTGGACCCCAATTGCGGGAGGCGTCTTCTCATCCTTGATAGCCACCGCATTGACGAGCGTATAAGCGCCATTGCTATTGTGATCAAACCGCTGCTGGACGTCTCGCCATGTGGCGAGCGAGGCGGGCGTAACGGTGCCATCGGCGGTGACAACGCCCGCCCCAGAGCCGACCTTGATGCCGACAAGGCCCGCTCTGTCAACTTCCTCTTGCAACCGTTCGGCAGCTGCATCGGTGGCCAGAGCATCAGGAGCGCTGAGCGCCAGCTTGGGCGCAATGTCCGGAGCAGGGGACGACGGACTTGACGCCACGGTGGTGACGGTCTGGACAAATCTGGGTGAGACTGCGCCAACCGCGGCAGAGCTGATCAGGACCAAAGCAAGAAAGGCGAGCGATATATGCCGGCGGTCGATGGAGCCAGCTTGTTTGTAGTCTTCGATCGTCCAGCGAATGGACATCGCCCCGGCATGCAAAACGACAGGAAGAGGGACAACAATGGATTCGTTCGGTAAAACAGTCTCGTGCCCCTCGATCCTAACGTCCCTGGCAAGGGCCTCGATCTCAATTGAATTGGAATGGGGGGTGACACGAAGATGGTGCGGTTCGAGGCCTTGTTCGACGAAGATCAAGTCAGCATCGAGGCTGCTGCCAATCAGACACGATCCGACCCCCACTTTACTTGTCAGCCCGGAGTAACACCCCGACAACACTTCAAAATGCGGGCAATTTGGTTCATTCACGGTCGGTTTCCAGAACAGCGAACGGAACCGTACGGCAAAACCGTACGGCCCGTGCGACTTCACAGACTAAGCAGCCGGGGAAAGTGGGGCGGCGACGTCGCCCCATCTCATCCCTTACTGCACCCGCTCATCGGCCGCTTTCTTGACGGTCGAGAGCTCGGTCGAGACGACGCGAAGTTCCACATCCCTCTCAGCAGCCTTTGTGCTGGTCAAAGTCAGGGCGGCGATTTGCCGTTGGAATGCCGCCTCTCCAGCAGCTTCAGCAGCCGTGGAAGCGGCTGCAGCAGTAGCGGTGCCGGCTGCTCCACCTGCAGTCGAGGTATGAGACGCACCAACATTCTTAGTCATACTATTCTCCTGTGTGCTCGAATTTCGCCGCGACGTGCGGCTCCTATTTCCTAACGTCGCAACATGCGACGTCAGGAATCCTCCTCTGTCTCGGCCATGACATCGTCGAAATGGCTCATTGCACTATTCGCAACTTGGAGAGCAGCGGCTCCCAAAGCGGCGCTGAACGCTTGCTGCATAGCGGCTTCGTGCGAGTTGCCGCCCGGAGTGGACGCGCCGCCGTTTACGGGAATGTTTGCATCAGGCGATCGGGCATGATCGTCGCCCTCGCCAGGCTTGTGAGATCCTTTTTTGCCGCCGCTTTTGCCGCCAGCCGCATGGAGGTCAGCATCAACGTGCCCAGCGCCGCTAGAGCTCGTAACGCGCATCGGGTTCTCCTATGTCAATTCGATCGTTCCAATGGAGGCAGTTTCCGTCCTCCACTATGCAAGTATTAGCTTTCGACAAGCTGACGAGTCGTAGAAAATGCAACGAGCCGATGTCGATCATCATTATACGTCTTCACCAGCCGACCGTATTTGTACAAGTTGCCCGCGAAAGCTGGAGATCAGTGTTAAGACAAACAATCGTTTGTGGAGCTTGATCGGGTGAGCACAGTGCTCATCGTTTCGAAAGCTTCAATAGCGAAATATCAAAGCCACCACTAACAAAAACGTTTTGAGGCCGACGTGCTGCAATCTCGGGCTCACGTCCCTTGCGATGCCTCCGAGCTCTTTCGACGATTTGCTTGCAGTCAGGCGAAGCGGGCATGGAGCTTGACCTGGTCGGAGCGAGGCGGAAAGCCAGAGTGACGGCCGATTCAGCGGCTAAGAGCGGTCCCTCGGTCCTGGCGGGCCCATAGCAGATCCGTCAACCGAGCAGAAGCCCGCCACTCGAGAAAGAGCCCTTCGGACTTCTATCGCTCTGGACCAATGTGCTCTCGATCCTTGCGCAACCGGCAGGCTCCGCGGCTGCGGCCGGTCTGTAGCGTAGTGTTAATGCATCGCGGTCTTGACAGGCGGACGTATGCAGTCGACGTGAACTTCACAGTGGCAGACTGGGTTTGAGGTCGGATTCGAACGATCGAGTGCGGCCAACATAGTTTGTACGCAGTGAAGAGCCGAAATAAGTTCCTCGGATTCGGGGGCGGTCTCAAGTATGCTGGTAGAGCTTGCGCGACCTACTGCTCGGCAGAGAGGCCCAACCGCGCGGAGGCCGCGCAAGCTCGATTAGCGTTTCCAGCGTGATCCTGAGAAGATAGCGTCGCTCTCCGCCTAGGCGTTAGCGCCTGCAGCTTGCAAGCGCTCGGATTCAATGCGAGCCTTTAGGTTATTCAGATAATCCTCCGCGTAGGACTGGGCCACCGAAACCGGCAGGTTGATGCCGGCCGTCGCGGCTTCTTGAATTGCCTGCTTCACCAAGCCTTCTCGCATTGCTAATTTGACCTCAGGTCCGGCGATGCAGCCCACCGCCTGTGCCGCAAGGCTCAGCCCGGCTTCTTCCAGCGCTTGCTTCATGTTGCCTCCACTGATGGCAGTGTGAAGAAGATTTGCAGCTTGCGCCTCGGCTTCGAGCACCATTGACGCCAGATCGGCCAATTCACCCAAGCCTGGAATGAAGCCAAGTACGCCGACTGCTGTCGCGGCCCAGTCGAATATTTTAGAGCCAACTTTGAGCACGTCATTAAGTGCGTGCATGAAGGCGCCACCGTTCTTTTTGGGAGACTTGACGTCGGGCTGGTCTGCCACGCCCATCGTCATGTCCGCGACCGCGTCCTGCTCGGCAGGCGTTCGGGCGGCATGCGTCTTCACTTGGTGAACGGTGCGGTTCGCCCCCGACATGTTGTTGAAGAACTGATTGAAGTCGGTGTTGCTGATATTGCCGGAATCGACCGTATGGCCGCCGCCGAAGTCGAAGAACTTATGGTGGGTTTTGTAGCCCGTAATCGCGTTGTTCATCAATCCGAACAACACAGGATCGGAGAGCAGCTGGGAGGCCGCCTTTCGCACCTTGGGCGCGAGGCTCCTATCATCGACCATGCTCGCCAGTTTTTCTCGGGTCAGATCACCCTTTCCGAAGAAAGCGTTTTGGTTCGTGCTGATCGTATTGAGCGTATCGAGCTCGGCTTGCGAGAGATTCATCGATGATGAAGCAACCTGCAGGAAGTCCTCTTTGTGGACCTTGTCTATCGAGCCACCGTACAAGTGCTTCCATTCATCCGGGTGGTCGAGGAAGTATTGAGCGGCCGCAAGGACCTGTGGCGGGGATTTGCCGGTTTTAGCTTCGCCGTCGACGATCCGCTTGAAATCCGCAAGGCTCAGGTTCTTAGGCAGGTTGTCGGAATACCGATAGAGCTCGCGCAATGCATCGGTCTGGGTCATAACCGATGGCTCGCCATTCCGGGTGCCGTCGGAAGGGATGTAGTTTTGCGTATAGCTCTTTGCCCGCTGCTCCTGGAAAGCAGCAACCTGAGGGTGGTGATCGGAGAAGCCGGAGAGATCACCTGCTTTGATCTTCCCGCCGCAGCGGCCGTCACCTTGCGAGCCTATCGCATAGAAGAGCTCTGGGTCCAGTTGCAGAGCCTCGATCGCCGCCTTTAGATCCGGCGGTGTGGAGGGATCGTTGGCCAAATCTCCAAGAGATTTCCAATCCAGCGGGCATTTGTCTTTGTGTCGGTTCAGCACCGACACAATCTGCAGCTCGGCATCAGTCAGCGTGCCGCTGTTCCACGTGATCCTGGAGCTTTGTACAGGTGCCTCTGCAATCTTCGGGGCGCTCGCTACGGAGGAGGACTCCGCGGAGGATGGCTCTGGGGCCTGCTGACATGCGTCCAGTGCGGCCTTGATCTCCGGCGGGAGGATGTTCCGCACCTCCTGCGTGAGTTCCTCCGTCAGCTGCTTGGCTGAGTCTGCAGCCGGCGGATCCTGCGGAGTGGAATGGTCATCGACATTGTCTTTCAACGAGAAACTAGCCAGCATCGCCTCGAAGTTTGAAAGATCCCGCGCCGATGAGGGCCCGGGGGCCAGCCCGGACAAACTCGAGCTGGCGGTTAGCGATAGGTTGTTGACTGACATTATACATCCTCTGATTTGAGATCGCACCACAAGCCGGTCATGTGGCGCAGCGCGAGAATTGCGACGAACAACGAGCAAGAAATGTCGATAGGCTTCGATGGCTCCTACCACTTGCTTCCGATTGCTCAGTGCGCCCCCAGCGATCAGTTCCGCTACAATCTATAGGCACATCGCCGTCTAGATATTCACGCCACATGGTAGGTTCGATTAGCTTTCCAAAAGCTGACGGCGCTCAGAGGTTTCACAACGAGACGCGCAATGATGGTGTGAGAGGCGGTGATGGATCTCGACATCGGAATCGGCTTGCTTGTTATGCTCGATCGCTCGCCTCCGGGCCAACTAGTTCGAATAAGCGAGGCCGAGTCTGCCGCTCTGGGGATGGTCACGTGCGCTGATTCGTGAAACAACGTCGCAGGTCTCCGCAGCATCTTATGGTGAAATCACCCACGCGTAGCGACCTCGCGCCTGCGCCCAACGAGAGTGTTGGCGCTTGGGTAGATGCTCGAAAGAGTCTGACGGTATTGTGCAGACACCTATTGCCCCGAGCGGATCGAAGCTCAGCTGCACTCGGCATTCTTCATGTCATCATGCTTAGCCCTTGGCGAGTGTTCGCCCGAACCTACAGGCCAAAGGGAAGGGTCCAGCGACGGTTTGAGACAAATAAAACCCTCTTCTTGCCATTCCGCCGTGTGAGGCACACCCAGGATGGTGAACGTTGTTGTCCGGACACCCCTGGTAGGTTTGAGATCGCGGCTTCTTAGCATTTCGATCTGAGCGGGCGTAGCTGTTTGGCCAGTGAAGACCCAGTCGTCCTTGGCGCGACGACCGTTCGCCATGGCGAAATCTCCAATTTTCGGTGGAGCAACCCTTGCGTGCAACGTGGGCCCAGCTTGAGACGGTCGCGTGAGGTGACCCGGCCCGCATGAGCCAAGGCTCAAGATCTTGCCAAACTCCGAGATCGGAGGCGTCCGCGCGTTGTTGAGCGATCGGTTGTTCGGAATTGGACCGCTGGCCACCGCTCAATGATGGCTCGACACGCGATGATCTGCCTCCCAGTCCTGCCAAATTAGGTCCTGGCTGTATTCGGGTATTTCATGCAATGGCCATTAGTTCACGCTCAAACTCCCTTGGACCGGCGGGCGATGAGGACGAGTGGGGCGCTGGGCTGTTGTCCGCCCAGCTTAGCGCGTTGAAGTCCATCCTGTTCCTCCTTTTGGACAGCGGAGTGGCTTTCATTCTTATGCGACGAAGCTCATTTGCATGACGGAACTCGTGGAGTTGTTCAAAAGCTCGCATGAGGCGCTAAAGTGGCAAAGCACGCTCACCGATGCTGCTGGCTAGAATTCTGGTTCGCATCCGTGGCTCCGGTTGGACGTTTATTGCGCCACCCTGCGGCATCGGCCATCTATACATCCGCGCTCTGACAATGGCAGCAGTAGCTTTCGAAAAGCTGACAGAGGGCATAAGCAGACGCATTGCATCTCTTCCAGGCTTCTGTTGTCATCAAGTCATTTCTTACCTGCATCGGGTGTGTGGACCACGCCGTCTTGATGTGGTGCCTCCGGCGAAGGAGCGTCATTCGGTCGTCCTTCGCGAATGACCACGCTGGAGGATCCCCGAAACAGCATCAAAACCGACTCGTGCGGCGGCTTTTCGGCACCGCTCGGGTTTCGCCGCGCCTGTGCCTCCGCCGCAAGTCCTTTTACTGTTTGCTCCAGAAGCGCGACAAAGCGGGGTGGACCAGAGGCGAAGACGAGGCCATCTCCCGGTACGGGTCTCACGATGTAACGCTCGTCGGAGATGTTGAGCGCATCGAGTGCAGCCTTGAACGCATCAAAGCTGATTGGACTCAAGACCAAAAGGCGGCTTTGCGCCTCATGCGCATCGGATACGTAGAGCACCAGCCCATCGTAGTACCATTGAAGATTGTAGAGATTAATCAACCGTTCGAGGAACTCTCGCGGCGGGAGATCCGGCATTCGCCCGCGAATCCGCCCCTTCACCCCGGTGCTGACATTGACCCTGATATTTAGGTTGTTGCCGAATTCCTGCAGTGCGGCCGCGAGGTCCTGATCCAGAACTGTGTAACTATAAGGTGTCGATGGCAGCGCTAGGGGAGCGCCGAGCGCCTCGACGACGCCAAAGCAAATGAAAACACCAGCATAGAGAACTTTCGTCAAGATGTGCAGCCTTGTGGATGGGATGAGCATTCCTGCTATTTTTACACTTGAGAACAAGCACCGGAATTCGTCCCAAAATGTGGAAGCCGATGCTTCGTCCCAAATTGGAAGCTAACCGTGATCATTAGATGACAGATGCTCGTCAGTTTTTGGTCAGCTTGCTTCTCTAAGGTGTGGCCCATTCGTGTGAACGAACGGCTCATCTCACCACGTGACAGAAATGATTTCCTCGATCTTGTTTGGCGTTACGTCGATCTCTGCCAACGCCGTCGAGTGTGCCTCCAACGGCTGTTCGCCGGCACACGCTCAGTTTGGCGAAAGTCTTGCGCAGGCGGCCTCGAACCAAGGTGTCGCCTCTTCTGTGAGCGAGCACGCGCCAGCTCCATCGCTGCCGGAAGTGCAGCGCGCAGTAGCGCCGGCGAGCCCGCTAGGCGATCGCGTCCTTCAGAGCATTTCTGCTATCCACCAGGGCAAACCATTTCCGTCGGGTGCAGTTTCGCCGGCGCTCGTGGGCGAGCCTGATCCTGCCAAGAGCCTGCAGCTTGGGCCGGCCGCGCAACCGGTCTTGCGTGTGCAGCAAGTGGAGGTGCATCCAGTGGGCAAACCGGAGGGTGCGGATCATTTCGACTCGGCGCTGGCGAATCTGCGGGATGTTTACAACGGCGTCATCCAGGTTTCGCTCATCTCCAAGGGGACGGGTGCTGTCAGTTCATCTTTGAATAAGCTTCTATCGGCGGGCTGAGTGGGCCGTTGGCTGTCTTGACGAAACACAAGATCGGTAATGGCCGGCCCGCAAGAAAGCGGCTTGATGCTCTCGTTCTGTTGCCGCTTTTGCTGACCCTCGCCGGCTGCAAAGCTGATCTGTATACCAAAGTTCAGGAGCGTGAAGCCAACGAGATGCTTGGGCTGCTCCTGAGCAAGGGCGTCGATGCCATCCGTGTCGTCGGTAAGGATGGGACCAGCACAATACAGGTGGAAGAAAGGCAGCTCGCCTACTCAATCGAGCTGCTGAATGACCATGGCTTGCCGCGCCAATCCTTCAAGAGCCTTGGTGAGGTGTTCAAGGGGGCGGGCCTCGTTGCCTCTCCGGTTGAGGAGCGAGCCCGCTACGTCTATGCTCTCAGTGAAGAATTGTCGCGCACGATCAACGATATCGATGGGGTTCTCTCCGCCCGTGTTCATGTCGTTCTGCCGAAGAATGATCTTCTGCGACAGGATGCAACCCCGTCCTCGGCGTCGGTTTTCATTCGACACGCCTCCAACGCGAAGCTCTCAGCCTTGCTGCCGCAGATCAAGATGCTCGTCGCCAACAGCATCGAAGGTCTATCGTACGACAAGGTGGCGGTCGTGTTCGTGCCGGTTGAGCGAGCTCAGCATGAGGTCTCCGTTGTGCCAGCGGCAGCTTCCGCCGAACCAACCAAGTTCATCGCAACTCACATTGCGATCGGTGCAGGAGGTGCGCTCGCCGCGTTCGGCATTCTATCTTACGTGCTGCTGAGCACACGTGGGCGACAGCTTCGTCAATCCTGGCGCAAAGTGACAAATCTCCGCAGAGGTGCCAGCAAGCCAGCGGTCCAGTCCGCCGGCAAAAAACTGTCCTCCGATCCGAAATAGGCGGCAAGCAGGTCCGTATCGATGGCATCCACTGACCCAAATCATTCACTCAGGCCGCATTCCGATCGCCTCCGCGAGCTTGCCGCTTTGATTCATCCCGGCCGGTTTGCCGGCCATCTTGATGGGCTCGTGTCGGCCGCCACAGTGCTGCAGCTGCAGAAGACTCCGAGACTGCAGCAAAGACTGGTCGAATTGCTATTGGGCAGTGAGCTGGTCTCGAACGGAACCGACTGGGGTAGGGACGTTCTGCTCGGGCATGATCCGCGTCGGGCGGCCCTGCTCGCCGGCAGTATCTGGCATGCCCGTTCGGTGCTCAAGCTTGTGTCAAAGCACGATGTAGCGATTCTGATCGAGAATATTGGTGCGGAAGCTCATGCTTTCGCAATCCGACACTTATCCAGCGCCGTCGCAACCACATCGATTGACGATCCGCAGAAGCTCGCGAGCCAGATTGAACATGACGGATGTGCCTGCCTTGGTGCTTGGCTCAAGGACGCATCAGAGCTTGACCGTGTGCGCGTTCTTTTCCGCTTACCTGTGGGGACCACCGCCGAATCCCCAGCAGCCGAACACCACAATTCAGCGGGTCAGTTACTGTCTTTGGTGGTGGCCCACTTGGCCACGGAGGAGCCAGCGGCATGACGGCCAACGAAACAGTCTTGCCAGATAGCCCGCGGATACGGCCGCTTGGTCCGCTCATACCAGCCGCGGAACTTGGTATCTGGTACGATGCGGTGCAGACGCGCGCGCTAGCCGAGCGATATCTGCGGCAGGTTCGCAGTTGGGCAAGGAAAGCCTATCAGCAGGAGCGGGAGCGCGGCCATTGCGAAGGTCTTAGGTCAGGCTCGGACGAAATGGCACAGCTGATCGCCCGAGCTGCTTCCGATGTGGCCCGGCGAAGAGCCGTTCTGCAACAGGAGTTGCCACAGCTCGTGATTGAGATATTGACCGATTTGTTGGGCTCCTTTGATCCGGGTGAGATGTTGGTAAGGACCGTTCGTCACGCCATCGAGCAAAGATATGGCAGCGCAGAAGTATGCCTTCACGTGTCTCCTTTGAATGCTGATGCACTAAGGCATGAATTCGTGGCGTTCGATGGAACGGATAGTCGGCCGAAAGTCAGAATTGATCCGGACCCGGCCGTGGGGCCTGAGCAATGCGTTCTGTGGAGTGAGTTCGGCAGTGTCGATTTAGGACTTGCCGCGCAGCTCCGCACATTGCGTCTCAGCCTTAATCCATCTTCTCAGGAAAGCGATCTGTGACGACGCAACGATCAGGCCATGATCAATCGGCCGGCGAAGGAGATGTGCATGCGGCGATAGCATCTCTAAGATTAGCAGCAAAGGATGTCGATACGCGTGCCGTGCGGGGACGGATCACGCGTGCGATCGGCACCTTGCTCCATGCCGTATTGCCGGGGGCCCGTGTTGGAGAACTTTGCCTGTTGCAGGATCACGCTTCCGGATGGTCACTTGAAGCGGAAGTCATCGGTTTGCTACCGGACGGGGTGTTGCTGACGCCCATTGGCGATCTGGTAGGCTTGTCCCACCGGGCGGAAGTGCTCCCGACCGGGCGCATGCAGGAGGTGTCAGTCGGGCCCGACCTGCTCGGCCGCGTGATCGATAGCTTCGGGCGTCCACTCGATGGCAAGGGGCCGATAAAGACGGTCCACACGTGTCCGCTCCGCGGCAAGGCGCCCAACCCGATGAGGCGGCGTGGCATCGAGCAGCCGTTTCCGCTCGGCGTTCGCGTGCTGGATGGACTTCTGACGTGTGGCGAAGGTCAGCGGATCGGAATCTATGGAGATGCCGGTTGCGGTAAGTCGACGCTGATGTCGCAAATTGTAAAAGGCGCGGCCGCAGACGTCACCGTGGTTGCGCTCATAGGAGAGCGTGGACGCGAGGTGCGTGAATTCATCGAACGTCATATTGGAGATGCCCTCGCTCGCACGATCGTTGTCGTTGAGACATCCGATCGATCGGCAATGGAGCGGGCGCAATGCGCTCATGTGGCGACCGCACTCGCCGAGTATTTTCGTGATCAAGGGTTGCAGGTCGTTCTGATGATGGATTCGCTGACGCGCTTTAGCCGTGCGATGCGCGAAATCGGCCTTGCCGCAGGAGAACCTCCTACCCGGCGCGGCTTTCCTCCTTCCGTCTTTGCGCTGCTGCCTGGTCTGTTGGAGCGTGCCGGTATGGGCGAGCGGGGCTCGATCACGGCATTCTATACCGTGCTTGTCGAAGGTGACGGCACGGGCGATCCGATCGCCGAGGAGTCGCGCGGCATTCTCGATGGTCATATCATTCTTTCGCGCGCGCTGGCCTCGCGGGAGCATTTTCCCGCCATCGACGTGCTGTCGAGCCGAAGTCGTGTCATGGATGCGGTCGCCTCTGGTCCACATCGCAAAGCGGCATCCGTCTTCCGCGATCTGCTCTCGCGCTACAATGAGGCTGAGTTCCTGATCAAGGTCGGTGAATACAAGCCGGGCAGCGATCCACTGACTGATCGGGCAATCGATTCAATCGAGGAACTGCGCGCATTCTTGCGCCAGGGACAGGACGAGCCGTCTAGCTTTGAGGAGACCCTTTCATGGATGTCGCGTCTGACGGCCTGAATCTCGTGCAAGCGTCGAAATTGCGGCTGGTGAAAGACATGAGAGAGCGAAGCGCGCTTCGTGAATTGTCGAACATGGAAGCCAGGCGCCGAATTGCGGTCGAAGCGCTGCAGCGAGCGTCTGAGAATCTTGAAGGCGCGGAGAATCGTCGCGCCAAGGTCGAAGCTGAACTTTATCAGGAGCTGGCGTCGCTCAAGACGATGTCCGTGACCGAGCTCGATCGTCGCTTTCAACTCATCCTTGGGGGGCTGGCAGCACAAATCGAATCGGCACGCCAGGCGCGTGAGCAGGCGCGCGTCGCGCATGAGCAGGCTCAGCGGTCAGTGAATGAGGTGCGGACCATATGGGCCAAGCGCTCGGCGGCGAGCCAGAAATGGGAGGAGATTGAGGGCGATGTCCAGCACACGACCGCTGTCCGTTCGGAGTGTGCAGCCGAAATCGATGCCGACGACGAGGTTTTGCTCCGATATCATGGTGGTTCGCGCAGCCAAGCGGTCGGCGGCTCGAACTGATGGCTCGTTTATGACGTCGCGAGCTGCGACCGTGGAACCTGTCGGTAAATGCCGTGGGTGAACCCGCACTATTTCAGCCAGCGGTAAAGTTGTCGCATGGCGTGGTCTCGTGGCTCAACGAGGTCGCAGCACCTCGCACGGTTCTGCAGACCCGCCTTGGCGATAAGCCGCTATCGATCCGTATAAGCCGGCTTGTTTGGCAGGCCGAGCCATATGCCATGTCGATGCTCGACTGCGTATTTTGCGCCGGAGGCGAGACCGCTGTCTTGTCCTTGCCCCGCCCTCTCGTCGAGGCGCTGATTTCAATGGTCCAGTATGGCCTTACTTTACCTTCCGACCCAACCCGCTCGCTGCTTCTCGAACTTGCTCTGGAACCTTGGCTCGCTCGTTTAGAGATCATGCTCGAGCGGAATTTGCAGCTGATCCGCATCGAAGACGCGACGGCCAAAGACCCCTATTTGGAGCTCGACGTTACTTTCGGACCGCTGGCGGCCGAGGCCCGCCTGTTCTTGTTCGCGCCACTTGACGGTCTGGTTCCGTCTGCGTTTCGTGTGTTAGGCGAGCTGATCGGCCGACTACCGCGAAACTTAGGCATGATTTCTTCGGAATTGCCGGTCGTGATTGCGAGAGAGATCGGCTCGCTGCGGGCGCCCGTCAGGCTTCTTCGTCAAGCACAGCCCGGCGACGCACTGCTGCCCGACGTCATTCCATTTGCCCATGGCCAGCTCATCCTCGCTGCGGACAAGTTGTGGGCGCCGGCGCAGGTCGCGGGCGACAGACTTATCCTTCGGGGACCATTCCGCCTGCAGTCCCATCCTCTAAGGTATGCAAATATGACGATACGATCCCAAGCGGAGCAAGCAATCCCGCCCTCGGAAGCCGACATCGACAGTGTTGAGATCACGCTTGTGTTCGAATGCGGCCGCTGGCCCATCCCGCTGGGTACGCTGAGAAGCATCAACGAGGGGCACGTGTTCGAGCTTGGCCGGCAGCTGGACGGTCCGGTCGACATTGTCGCCAACGGTCAATTGATCGGCCGCGGCGACATCGTACATGTCGGTGAAGCGTTGGGCATCCGGTTACGTAGCAGGTTGGCGGTCAATGGTTGACATTCAACCGAGCATCCTTGCGCTTGTTGCGGCGACCGTCGGCCTTGGCCTGTTGACGTTCGCAGTCGTCACAACGACGGCGTTCATCAAGGTTTCCGTCGTTCTCTTCCTGATCCGCAACGCGCTCGGCACTCAGTCGATACCACCGAACATCGTTCTGTATGGCGCTGCATTGATCCTTACCGTGTTCATAGACGCCCCGGTATTCGAGCAAACATACAACCGCGTGACCGATATGCAACTTCGTTACCAAACCACCGACGACTGGTTGACCGCCGCCAAGGAGGGCAGCGAGCCGCTACGCGCCCACCTCAAGAAGTTCACCACTGAGGAGCAGCGCACGTTCTTCCTGTCGTCGACAGAACATATCTGGTCGGAGGAGATGCGCGGCAACGCAACAGCCGATGATTTTGCGATCCTGGTGCCGTCCTTTTTGATCTCCGAGCTTAAGCGTGCGTTTGAAATCGGTTTCCTTCTCTATCTTCCGTTCGTCACAATTGACCTGATTGTGACGACAATTCTGATGGCTATGGGCATGTCAATGGTGTCGCCAACAATGATATCCGTTCCTTTCAAGCTTTTTCTGTTCGTCACAATCGACGGCTGGTCACGGCTCATGCACGGACTGGTCTTAAGCTACGCATCTCCGGGGAGTTGAGATGGACGAGGCCAGCATCCTCACCCACGTGAGCCGATCACTGGTCCTGTTCATGATCTGGGTTCTACCGCCGCTCCTGGCAGCCCTCGTGGCCGGATTGGGTATCGGCATCGTGCAGGCAGCAACCCAGCTCCAGGATCAAACCTTGCCGCTTACCGTGAAGCTCCTCGTCGTCGTCGCCGTGCTCGTTCTGTTTGCTCCGGTGCTGAGCGCGCCGCTGATCGAGCAAGCCCAGCATATATTCACTGAGTTCCCCGCGCTCACAGCGAGGTATTAGTGCGCGGAACGCACGGCTGTCTAAGTTTTAGCTATAGCGCGCGTTTGTCTGCCTTGATTGTGAACCACAAAAGGGCGAGTTCGTCAGCTTATCGAAAGCTCGCCTCACTAGCATGCGACGGATAAATATCCGAACTGTCCTGTTCGGCTCCGTGAGCCTGCCGTATTCGGAGGGAGAATGACCCCATTTGGAAGTTCTATCCATTCGATTTAGGTTTTGCTTCGACGTGACGGAATTACCTGCTGAGACCTGGTCCTCGATGCATTGCCTGGCGAGTTGTCGACGCAGTGAACGGGCGAACCGCCTTGATTGCAAGCGGCCCCACGATTCTGGCGTTCTGGTGAATGAGCCTGCGAATGAAGGTGCCGCTCGAGACCGATCTCCATTGACTGCGAAATTGATGGAAGCTTTGAGGCCCTCAGATCTCCAAACCGCGCTGCGGCCGGTGAGAGCGGAAGAAACGTGGCTTGTAGGCCGCGCAGCGGCGCGATTTCGCCCGTGCTTTCATCGAATGGTCATACCTCTGCGCCGGATGGCTGTAGTCATATGGATGGTTGAAGCCGAAGTCATCTGCCTTGTGGGAGGCCTGTCGCTCTGCAACCGCTGGGACACGAGATCTGCAGAGTTCTTGACGTCTCACATCACGGCGACGTGAGCGCGACGGTTGCATTGGCTGAAGGAACGACGAGCTGAGCTCAAATGGATGCCTTGTCACCCACCGAAACGCAAACTCTGATTCAGACTGCTGCCGAGTTCGTCGTTGCGGCCGGACTTGGCGCGGCCCGGGCCCTCGGCATTATGCTGGTTCTTCCGGTATTCACGCGACCGCACATTGGCGGGATTATCCGCGCAAGCGCGACGGTTGTGATTGGATTGCCTTGCTTGATGCAGATCAGGAACGGCTTGCAGACACTAGATCCGGGCACCCGTATGATTGCGGTCTCGCTCCTCGGTTTGAAGGAGATATTTATCGGCCTGCTGTTCGGTTTTCTGCTTAGTATACCACTTTGGAGCATCCAGGCCGTTGGTGACATCATTGATACCCAGCGCGGCATCTCCAGCCAGGTGGACGATCCTGCCACACGCAGTCAAACCGCCCCGATGGGGCTCTTTCTCGGGACTGCCGCGGTTACGATCTTCGTTGTATCAGGAGGTCTGCAGACCATGGTCAGATGCCTCTATGGAAGTTATCTGATCTGGCCCGTGTATCGGCTGCTACCACCCCTGACCCACCAAGGGGCAATGGAGTTTATCGGGCTTCTCGACCATGTCATGCATACGACCCTCGTGGTCGCCGGGCCCGTGCTGGCTCTGCTGCTTCTGATCGACGTATCCGTCATGCTGCTCGGGCGCTTTGCGCCGCAAATCAAGCTGAGCGATCTCTCTCCGACCATCAAGAATGCCGCCTTTGGGATCATTATGGTCAGCTACGCCGTCTTCCTGATCGAATATATGCAAGCAGAGATCATTCGGTTCAACGGCGTGCTGGAGTGGCTCGAGAAGTTCTTGAAATGAACGACACGAGCGAAGAGAAAAACCTTCCCCCAAGTCACAAGAAGCTGAGGGACGCGCGTAAGAAAGGGCAGAGCCCGCGCAGCGCCGACTTTGTGACCGCGGCAAGCCTTTGCGCTGGTTTCGGCTGCCTGTGCTTCAGGGCGGGCCCGATCGAAGACGGATGGCGCGAAGCCGTGCGGCTCACCGACAAGCTGCAGGAACAGCCCTTCAACAGTGCGGCCCGGCAGGCGTTGGTCGGATTGATGGACCTTTCTATAACAGCCGCGGCTCCCATCCTAGGTGCGGCGGTTGTTGCGGCGATTCTGGCCGGTGTCTTGGCCGGCGGCGGGCTGACGATTTCGGTTGAGCCGCTTAAACCCAGCTTTGAAAAATTGGACCCCGTCAAAGGGCTGAAGCGGATTGTCTCCCAGCGGTCGGTTGTCGAGCTTGGAAAGTCTATCGTCAAAGTGTTGGTTCTTGGCGCTACGTTCGTTTTCACTGTGCTCGCAAGTTGGAGGGCACTGGTATACTTGCCCGTGTGCGATTTGAGCTGCTTTGGTTTTGTCTTTAAAGAGCTCAAAGTGCTGATCGCGATTGCTGCCGGCGCTCTTCTGATTGGCGGCTTGGCCGATCTGCTCATTCAGCGTTGGTTGTTCTTGCGCGACATGCGCATGACGCAGAGCGAAGCCAAGCGCGAGTCCAAGGAACAGGATGGTAATCCGCAGATCAAGGGTGAACACCGCAGGCTCCGCCGGGAGTCGGCGAACGAGTCATCGCTCGGCATCCATCGGGCGACAGTGATACTGACGGGGCGAGCGACATTGATTGGGCTGCGCTACGTTCGGGGCGAGACCGGCGTCCCGGTACTGGTGTGCCGCGGCGAGGGCGAAACGGCTTCACAGTTACTGGCGGAGGCGCGCGCCCAACGTCTGAGCATTGTCGAGGATCATGTGTTGGCGCGTCAGCTGATCCGAAAAGGTGCGATGGGCAAGGCCGTTCCGATGGAGTGTTTCGAGAGGGTTGCAAAGGCAGTCTTTGCCGCCGGCCTAGTTTAGCGTCGCGCAAAACAGCGATGCGCTCAAATCTCTGGTCAACGACCTAACTGTCCCAGAACCTGATCTGCAAGCTGCACGATCCCAAGAAAAGGACGAGCAAAGATTGGATTCCAGGAGGCTCGTCGCCGATTCCAAGACTGATATGGACAAGAATGGCCAACCGACGTTCATGCTGCTCGGGTCTTACGAGCCGCTTATTGGGTTTCTGGCGCAACCCTGTTATGCGTTTCATCCTCCAAATTGCTCCTGTTGCCCGCCGACGTGGCCCCACGTGCGGTGATGGGAAGCACTGCACGATCACCACTGGTCGGCATGACAGCGCCATTGCCTAACAAGTCGCCAGGTTCATTGACCATGACCGCAAGATTATGCCGGACTGAGCAGCCAAGGGTTGGATTGAACGAATTGTCGTTCACTGTAGGACCGACGATGGAGAGCGAGGGGCAGAGCGGAGGATGGGCTTCGAAAGTGATCGCTTCGATCCTCACCCCGGAACGAGCCGGAAAATCCACACGAGAAGCGGACAGGCGGATGTTGTAGGTGGCAACGCCCATTGCGCGAGCCTCGTGGGCCACCTGTGCAATGAGTCTAGGTGGGCCGATGACGCCCACATGGAGGGCATCCAGCCGGCCGCGACTGGTCGCTGCAATGAAGCTTCGCAGTCGACGCCGTTCGGGGCCACGAAGGCCCTGCAGGAACAGCACGCTACTCTTCTGCTCGACCTGGATCTCTTGGTCAGCCGGCGCGGGCTGGATCGAAGCAGTCATTGCGCAGCCCCCCAATGTTGCTCCAATAACGATGGGGTAGCACAGATGTCGCAAAGTCATTTGGCGAACCTCATTCGATAATAAAGCCGGCGCTGCCGGTCAATCCTGGTGCGCTGGCGCGAGGCGTATCGCGCTCTCGCGGCGGCCGGGCCACCGTGTTCGTCAAAATCCGCCCCGCGTCTGAGGGCGGTGAGATGCGGTCGCTCGGCGCACTCATCCGGTTCGGATTCGGTCCGGGCCGCACGATGTAGGGCGTGACAATAATGACCAGCTCGGTTTCACGTTTTTGAAACGATGATGAGCGAAAAAGCGCGCCCAGGATCGGCACATCGCCGAGCCAAGGAAACTCGCCGATATCAGTGTTGAAGTTGCGCCTGATGAGGCCGCCGATTGCAAAGCTCTGACCGCTGGCGAGCTCGACCACGGTGCTCGCCCGCCGAGTCGAGAGAGCAGGGACCGCCATGCCATTGATTTTGACTTCGCCTTCGCTCGACAATTCGCTGACTTCCGGCTTCACACGGACATTGATCTGATTATTGTTGAGAACCGTCGGAACGAACTCGAGGCTCACGCCGAACTGGCGAAATTGGACGGAAACCTGCCGGTTGTCCTGCATCACCGGAATGGGGAATTCGCCGCCGGCGAGGAAGCTTGCGGCTTCGCCGGACATGGCCGTTAGATTCGGCTCAGCCAGGATCGAGGCGAGGTGCTCGCTCGCGAGAGCGTCGAGAACAGCGCTCAGGTTGGTATTGCCGGCGCTAAACCCAATCCCGATCGTGCCGCCGCCGCCGGCCGCGCCGGACCCGCCCCCTTTGCCGGTCACAAGGAAAGCGCCGTTTGGGCTCGAGGCCGTGAAGTTGATGTTGAGATCCTTGACGGCGCTGCGGGAGACTTCTGCCACCCGTACGCTGAGATTCACCTGCAATGAGCCGGCGACCTGGATCTTGTTGACAACCAGCGCGCCCGCGCCAAGAAACTGCTCAGTGACCTTCCTGGCGATCTCGACGACATCGGCATTAGGCGCCGTACCGCTAAGGATCGCGCCGCGCGGGGTATAGCTGACCTGAATTGGATAGTCCCCGACCTCGGCCTTAAGCGCGGCCCGCAGATCTTCGATCGGTTGAGTGACGACAACACGCAGCTCGGCGAGAGCCTCTCCGTTGTCGTTCAGGGCAAACAGGCTCGTCCGTCCGGCCTTTTTGCCAAACACGAAAATCGTGGTGTTCGATGGCGCCTGATAATCCGCAATCGCCGGGTCGGCTATAAAAATGCTCGCAGCCGGCCCGGTCAGATGAACTGTCTTGCCCTGTGAGGAGGTAAGGTTGATCGTGCCCGTGGTGTTGCCAGGCGCCGCACGTGGCGGTTCCCCTCTGCCATCTCGCTTTGTCTGAGCTGTGACAGCAAGCGGAAATAGCAGAGCGAGTGCGCACAGGACGTAGCAGAGGCGGGGAAAAGTGGCATAGTGCGAGCCGCTGGCGACCATCGGCGGCTCGCCGGCGTCATTGTTAACCACGTTCAAGGGAGTGCTGCTTTCAAGTTCGATCGGCTAGGCAGCCGATGCTACGCCGATGAGTTCAAGGGTGTAACCGACACCGCGCGCGGTCTTGATCCTCAGCGTTGCACCCGCTTGGCTCAAGTGCGTGCGTAAGCGATAAATCCCGACTTCCAGCGCATTGGTCGAGACCTCATCGTCAAATGCATACAAGCTATCTTCGAGGGATGCGCGCGGCACGGTACGGCCCGCGCGGTTGAGCAGATGTTCAAGAATGCACACTTCGCGGCGCGCAATTCTCAGTATTCGACCACCGATCGAGACTTGTCTCGCGATCGGATCGAAATGCAGATTCCCGAATGTCACAACAGGCGCCATCATTTGCGTTGACCGCCGCAAAATAGCTCGCATGCGGGCAATGAGTTCGTCGATAGACACGGGCTTGGGCAGAAAATCATCCGCGCCCGCATTGAAGATCGCAATCCGCCGGCTAAGATCATTGAGACTGCTCATCATCATAGCCGGCATTGATCGTCCCTCGCGCCGCAACTGCTTCAGCCAGTCCAATCCGTCTCCATCGGGCAAAGCCGATTCGAGCAGGACCATGTGGTAGTTCGCGCAATCGAGCGCGACCGCCGCCTCATCCAGCGTGCGTGTCACGTCGAGGGCGAAGCCACATTTTAAGAGCGCTTCCTTCACGTCGCGGGCAAAGTCCGCATGATGATCAACCAGGAGAATACGCATTCATTGCCTCTCGTCCATCCTCGGCAGGACTTGAGCGTGCCACGCTGACCACGAGATTCGGCGGAACCCAGAGGCTGCCGCTTTGGCGTGAATTCGAAAAGCCGTAAACGACACGCAAGACGTTGTTGGCAGGCGACCCATGTCTGCGCGTCCATCGTCATCGGATAGGTGGCGGCCTGCCGCGGATCGCCTGCGCGGGGGGGCGCGGCTCAAAATCTCCCTTACGCCGGCAAGAGCTTTGCAATCTCTCACGAAGCTGAGAGTCCTGGCCGCGCGCTGATGCATCTGTAGGCCGAGCATAGCCGTGCCTGCATGCACTACACGAGCGCCTGTAGTAGCGATCGTGCCAACCCGCCCGAACGATACGAAAGCGCAGGCGAGAGCGGCTGTATTTGCCGTCGAACAGACTTGCGAAACCGACATTGGAAACTCCCCAAGTTCGCCTTGACCGCGGTCAGTCCTGCAAGGCTGTTGAGCCCGTAGTGTCGTCAAGTCACGACAACGCAAGTTTTCCGCGTTTGAAGACACTTCACGCGCTATGCATCGACCAATGGCTGGAAAAGGCCGAGATGCGCGACGAAACGCGACATCGGCGGGGATAGACATCCTCTCGATAGCCGGTGATAGCCGAGCAAGACGTTCACTGTCCCGAAGTTCGGTCGCTCCGGAGACGTTCTCCGCGGCAGTCGAGCGAATGCTGCCAACGAACGACAAATTGAGTCCGGCGTTGCTGTCGCGCATTGTCTAAGGTGGTTACGCCGCCTCCCTTTCGTCAGACAAGGGGAACGGCGCAAGAACGATCTAATCTCGAGCTTGGACTCGGCCTGTGGTCGGCACAGGCGAAATAGCGATTGCCCGCGTTGTTCTCCTGCGCTGGATCCTGGTCTGGCTGCGAGGAGGGCGCTGCGTCCTGCGCTTACAGAGCAGATAAACGACGCAAACTCTGAAGGGGAGCAGTCGAGTAGTGCGACGAGGCGGATCGGTCGAGCATTGAGGTTTTGAGACGTTCGCAATTGTTGCTCCCTGTCAGGAAGAGTTCACGCGAGCGGATTCTGTCGCGGGACTGTCGGAAATCCTACAATCTGACGCTGGGTGCGATACAAGTGCCTTTAAAGGCTCCTTGTAGCAGTGCCCTCAAACTCGGGATCGTTGTGAGGCAACGACGACACAGTTCGGCCACGCCGTCGACCTGCGCGTGGCGGTCGGTCTCGCTCTGTCCAACGTCGTGAGCATTTGTCCGTCCAATTGAACGTGACGCCAGAAACGCTTTGAAATGTCCGAAAAGACGGTCGTTCTTACGACGCTTTGGGTAAGCCATGACTCCACGATCGGGCGATCCGATCCGCCTCAGACGTGGCAACTTAGCGGGAAGACCGTGGCAAGGCGCGGGATGCGTCCAAGTGACGACAGGAGCTAAGGTCCGAGATGCAGACGGCCGATCGCGCGAGCCAAGTTGTTCAGCAAGGGACCGAGGAGAGAATCGATTGCCAGACGTCATCTTGAATGCGGGCCTCCATACATTGCGATCGACTATGGGGCGTTTAGGCGTGCTCGGCAAAATCGATTGTTTTGATGGAACGCATCCAGATGGCGGATCGGCCGTACTGCAACAACGCCGCTTGCTGCGGACGAGTGAATACCTGATACGATTGCGGCCAAAAGACCCGTTGGTTGACCGCGCGGTTAATGTCAGGCCGAGCTAGCTAAGGCGGGGAGCGTTCAGCGGCTTACCTCACCAAAGCCGCCGGTCAACCGTGGGGGCGGCTAACAAATTGATGCCGGGCGATGTCACAACGCATCCAAGATGCCAGAATGCTTTAACGAGCGGGCCGTCGGGGGTGCATCTTCCGTCGCAGCCCTCAACCGCTGTAACGCTCGATCGGCGAATTGATCGGGCCATCGATCACGCCGCTAATATGCTCAAGCTGTTGTGCGTGAGGCGGAGCTGGTGCGCCGTTTTCCAGTTCTTCCTTTGGGGGGGTGTTTTGGTACTTGAACGCCAACGAACCTGTCAAATGGCGCAGTCGACAGACCATCTACTCATTACTCTCGCGCTTGTAGGGATTTGCTTCGCTATTTCCAAATTGCCGCCCAGGAACACGCGCTCGGTTTCTCGGGTTGGCGTTCTGCCCAGTGAGCACATCGAGTCGACGTCCCCATCGATGTTGTCCTGATCTTCGGCATTCATTCCAAGCCCAATGCTACTCAGCACGTCGTCGGGGGTCCATACAGTTGGCTTCGGTACAGGGTGTGCAGCGCGTCCCGCATTGTCGGCGATCGCTCTCGCCCAAGGATCGCGAGAAACGGCGAGTTTTGCCGGATCCTCGACCAACGATGCGAAGGGTGATGCTGTTGTCTTGCCGCGCATATGCCAGCCAGCTTGGCGCGTTCGGTCCATAGGATACCGCTCCAGAGCATCTCCAACGGAAGAATGATCCCGAGCCGTGTTGCGGAGATGCGATATTGCGCTCGTGTTTTCTTCCATGCGCGGCTTGCAATCATTGTCCTGATTTTGAAAACGCCGCAGTGCGATATATGGCGACCCCACCACCTCGTCGAATAGGCGGCCCCGATCGACGGGAGCTGCGGTCGCCGATGACCAATGTGCTGCTTGCTGTTCGGCAAGGTCGATCTCGTTCCGAAGCGCTTCAAGAGCGGCACCTGTCAGTGTTGCGGCAAGCGGAGCGCGCGCTGACAAATGATGAGGCTGGATAGCGACTGGTTTCCGGGGCCTCCTCGTTTGGCGCAGACGAGGACCTGGCAGTCGCGGAATTTGCCGCTAACGAGACTGAATCCGAGGTCAGGAAGACCGAATCTAAGTCGTCTAGATCCAAGTCATTCAGCTGCTGCTCAAAGCTTTCTTACTGGTGCGCCGGTCTGGGCGCTAAGCTCGTCCGGTTGCCAGTCGACGCTGTGCGCGTGCTGCAGCGCGTCGTGAACCTGAAAGGGAGTGTCTGCGGTATTCCGTGGATCAACATTCATATCTCTCTCCCTTCGAGTGCCGGCTGTCGGCGTAGATTGTTGCAGGTGCAGCTTTCGAGAAGCTGACGGACCAGGAAGGAAGCCATTTAGCTTTAGCCGTTTGAGGGATGCCGAATGGATTCAGTCAGTGAGGCGAGCGGTCAGCTGGAAGGAAGCCGCGCAAAGCGACGGATCAAAAGTCGGTGCCGCCTTGTGCCTTCTGGTATTGCTGTTTCGACTAGGCCGAGATCGGGTGCCTTGACTGAGCTTGATCCGACCGCCGCGTCAGGTTCGCTCCACCACCTCATTGCGGACACGTCGTCTAGCGCCGCAGACAGTCCTTGCACAGCTATCACGATGGACGAGCTGGCCCATGCGGCTGTCCGAAGTGTTCCTTCGTAGATCGTCTACTTTATGCAGATGTGAGAATTGCATGCTTTCTGTCGTTGGGCCTGCAATGGAGGAGCGCGACCGGTTGCCCTTTTGTGTTTTCCAAGCGGCCGACGCTAGATCAGATCGTTCTAGTCGACGTCGCGCGAGGCTAAGCCACTTCCGCAAACCTGACATACGAGGTTGTGATGTCGGAATAGCCATCACAACTACTTGCGCTTGGTTGCGACAGGATGTTTTTGTCGCAGGCGCGAGCGCGCTTGATGTGTGGAATCAGCCAAACGGTTTGCGAGCACGACCGTCTTGAAAAACGAGATCTGTGGTATTTATCGAGGGAGAAGAGCATATGAAGTTTACTGGCATAGGACTGACGATCCTGTTGTCCTTGCTTTCGGCCGCGAGCGGGAGCGCGCTAGCGAGAGCCGATGAGCCCTCGCCGAAATACACCGAGGTGCTCAATGCCCTGCAGGCCGGGAAGAATGTGAAGCTCATACTGGACATGAGCCGCTGTACCACCGCGGAGGCTGGCAAGCCTGCATCGGCGACGCAGGCCGGTCTGGTCATCAATGCCTTCAGGGTGACCGCCCAGAACGGGATCAGCTTCGCCAATGCTCACCAAACGGTCGACAGCTCCGGACATGCCGTGACCGAGTACATCCGCCATAGCCTCAGCCGCGAAGGCAAGCTGACGGTGCGAGCCTCGAAGCTTGTCGTCGGGACCACCGAACTCGTGAACCAGGGCGAATTCATCTGCGAACTGCCGGATGGCGCAAAGTTCATCTGGTAACGAAGAGCACAGGGCAGCGGGATGGGCTTCGAAGACTTGATCCTTTAATCGTGTGGACATCTTTCGCAAGGCATGACGCGGATCGTTTCGATCGTCAGGAACGGCCAGAGTGTTTCTGGCCGTCTTTTCCTCGGGGGGGCATCGAGTTGCACGAACTTGCTGCAGTTCGATCAAGGTACTTATGAGGGCCGTCGATCTCCATTCGATCTCAGTGATTGGAAGATCGGTGGTTCAGGCTGTCGCGTATGGGTTGGAGCCAAGGCCTCTCAGTTGAACGCTCCAGATGAGCTCGCCAAGGTACGTCCGCACGCTGTCCGCGGTCCTTGTGATGGCATTATTTCCAACCCGATCAAGCCGCGGGCCCGCCATGATGACGCTCGTTCCTCGGCCACCCCAGGATGCGCTCGCATCTTGCATCCCGCGTCTTTTGGGATCCTTTCACCCGAAAGCTCCGTGCTGCCGATGCGGCCCTAACGTGATTGAACCATCCCGCTTAAGATCATGCTGGGACTGGCCGCTGGGGGTTGCTCGCCGCTAAAACTGTCGTTCGGACGCAGTTCTAAGTTCTCTGAAAGCAAACGATCCGACGTGGTTTCGGGAGCTTGAGCAGCTGCCCGAGGTGCCGACGAGCACCTCGTTCAGCCAAATTGCGGCCGATGGAAGAGAAGAACGCGGCCACCAGGTCGGCTTTCGGCCGTATAGGGCTGACTGTGGATCAGAAAACAGGTCATTGGGACCTCCTGGCTCGGCAGAAGACCCAGGTTTTGGAGCATGTCGATCACGACAGGCGAAGCCTCTTGGGGGCCGTGCCTCCAGTCGTCGCCGAACAGCTCTCCGAGTTCAGGCACTTGCGGGGACGGCTGATGGCCCGATCCCGGTGCGGCAGACGGCAGTGGAATGTTTGGCGCCAGCGCCAAAGGAGCGTCCTTTCGCAATTCAAACGAGGAGAGCGGATTAAACCCAGGTGCAAGGCCGCCGTAGGCATGCGGGGGAGCCGTCGGCGTTACAAGCGCAGCTTCACCCGGCAAAGCAAGCCTTGGGTGATGAATGAGTTGAACGTCGTTGGATCCTCTCGGTCCCAACACGGCCGTGTAGCGATCGCCGCCAATCTCATAGTTCATGACCGGATGTTCTCCATTAGGCAAGAAGTCCCACTTGCCCAACGTGGAAAGCAACATTTCGGGGGCCAACTGGGTGCCATGCGAAAAATCCTTAGGCACGGCGAACGAAACATCAAACGTATCGCCGATAGCGGGAGACCGCAGATGGATGAGCTGAACATCATTGCGCCCACGCAGTCCTAGCACGGCCGTATAGCGTTCACCGTGAATGTCGTAGGTCTTTACCCGCTGTGCTGCATCCGGCAACAGACCCCAGCGGCTGAGCCTGGAGCGCATCATATCCGGCGCGGCCTGGGTGCCATGGGAGAAATCCTCGGGAACGGCCAAAGAGGCATCAAAGCTCTCGCCGGCTGCGGCGGACATCGTATTATGTGTTGCCGGGGTCGCACCATCTTGATGCATCATCCTCCCAAAGTCTTCTTCAGAGGCGGGATTCTGCGACCGTGAGCTGGGCTGCCAGATCACGGCATCGAAAGGATCCGCTCGGCCGACGCTTTGCGGGGGCGACCCCATTGCCGTCCATAACTTGGATGCATCCAGATCGACAGCAGGCGCAGACCCGTCTTGATCCGCGGCATCGAAAAGCTTTTCCTGGGCGACACTTTGCACGGGCGAGTGGGTCACTGAACTCGTGGTTGCCCAAAGCACCGGTGCACCGAAGGATGTCGCTGGCACACCCTCGCGATGCGCGGCCTCGAAAAGCTCTTCATTGACGACACTTTGCACAAGCGGGTGGGCGACCGAACTCATTGTTGGCCAAAGCACCGGTGCATTGAAGGGCACGGCTGGCAGCAGGCGCTCGCGATCCGCCACATCGAAAAGCTCTTCCTGGGCGACACTTTGCACTGGCGAGTGGGTGACTGAACGCGTGGTTGGCCAAAGCACTGGTGCGTCGAAGGATGTCGCTGGCAGCAGGCCCTCGCGATCCGCGGCATCGAAAAGTGCTTCCTGAGCAAAACTCTGCATGGGCGAGGGGGCGGCTGCACGCATTCCCGGCCAAAGTACCGGCGCATCGAAGCTGGCACGTGGAGGCACTTCGCTTCGGCGCACAGCCTCGAAAAGCACATCCTGGGCGACAAGTTGCACGGGAGAATGAAGGGTTAAACCCGTTCCCTCCCAAACCTGCGTAGCATTGAAACCGTGGGCCGGCAATGAGCCGCCTTGGTCCGCAGCGTTCCCCAAAGGCTGCTCATGATCGAGAAGCCGCACGGGCAAATCGGCGTCCGGCTGTATTGGCTGGCGCGAGTTGCCTCCGTCAGCCCCCGAATTGTCCTGCCCGGCGATCCGGCGGTAGTCACTCAGCCTGTTCAACGAGTAGATGAGTTTCTTGTCCTTCGGAAACAAAGCGTCAGCATGGCCGAGCAGCGCTTTGTGACTGAGCTTAGCAATTGACAAAGGTCGCAGTGCTGCCGCTAGCTTCCGAAGACTGCTAGCATAATTTGCGGCGGTTTTTGCATCGAGTGCTCGACCAAAGCCCGCCTCGGTGGCCTTTCTGATGAGGCTCGCGTCTTCCTTGGACGGACGATAATGTGTTGTGGGGGCCGGCGCGGTGTCGCTGGGCTCGCGGTACCTACTAACCATTGACAACGCAGGGGCGATGACCTTGTCTTTTGGCAGTAGCTTCTTGGAGCGGTCGAGCAACGTATCGTCATCGAGCTCAGCAATCGACTGACCAGACTGCTTCAGCGCCTCAGCCAATTTGCGAAGCCGACGGTCGTAAATTTCGATGGTGGTCGCATTCGGCGGTGGCCCCCGGTCAAGGGCAGCACCAGACGCTGCTTGGATGAGGCGATCATCATCTTCAGTGATGTCATAAAGATCGCTATGGGAATATATCGGGCCGAGCTGTCGCACCTCTCCTAAGTGTTGCTCAAACACCGCTTGCGGTTGTTGCGGCTGCTCCACGGTGGTATCTGACGCAGCGGAATCTTTATCGGCTGGGTTGATCGCATTGTATCGGTCCATGGTGCAGTCCACTGGCATCGCTTCCTCGTTCTTTCGCTACTCACGTTAGCTTTCCAAAACCTGACGTGGCCGGGCGGAAAGATAGAATGAATGATGGCGGGTAAGTGCCTTTTCCAACCTGACGACAAGTGCGGCAAATCTAAAGACGGGTACAGCTTTCGGCCGAAACTCTGATTGTCCAAGTGCAGTACGCGGCCAGCCCCCGCTGGCCAGTCGGACCGGAGTGTTATAGATGGCGCGAGCGCTGCTTTCGATTTTCCGAGCATCGGAAAAGACAAATGCGGAGCCTCTACCCTCAGCCTTTGTCCCTGACTTTCTGTATGGATTCGATGCGCTAGCGGTCCGATAGTCAGCTAGATGCCCGCCCAGAAACAGTACCTCGCGCTCCTCAGTTGGGGTATCGCTCACCCATGCCAGATTGGGTTCATCATTCTCAGTCCCGTCCTCAAGAATACTGACGATCTCTTCGGCCGTCCAAGTGGTGACCCTCGGCACCGCGTAGCTGTGCAGCTCGTTCGCGTTTTCCGCGATTGCTTTGGCGCCATACTCGTTGTCGTCGTCCGGCGAAAGGAGCAGTTAAGTTGATTCGATAAGGATCAGCAACTGAGGCGCGCGCAAATGTCTAAAAACTGGATCGGATCTGGTTTTCGAACGGGTCGGTATGTTGAGGACATACGTGGAACTAACCCGGATCCAGCTCCTTCTTCTCTTCCAGATTTTGAGCCATCAAGTCGGCCTCCTGTCCGGATAGAGATGTTGTTATGTTAGAGGGCTTAGCTGTCGAACAGCTGCCAGACTCATTGTTTGAAGAAAATTCGTTGCCCTTGCGACTGTGCTGGCGAGCCTATTGTTCATTGCAGAGCTGAGCTTGGCGAGATGGGGCCATCGTCCCTGTCCAGCTCCACGGCAGCGCGGTGTGAAAGGTCCGGGACAAGCAGCCCGGCGGAAGCGCAGGCATCGGTGAGCTTGAGCTGCGTGAGGAAGTCTGCCGAGGCCAGCTTGCATCGGCTGCGAGTCGATGTCCAACGTTCCTCGAGACGCTAACTCTGGTCCGAACAGCCGATCTGGTCGCGGCCATCGGGCTCGTGACCGCGCCGGCGTGGCGTGGAGCTCGTTGTGCTCTGTTGGGATTGCTGATGGGCGCGAGGATTCGCGTGAGCCCGCCGGGCGTTGGTCGCCAACAAGACCCGCGCGATGCTACTTCGATCCAGGCATCCGCAACACGCGCGGAATAGCCTAAACTCACAATATCAAGGGGGCTGCGCGGCCGCGAGACGTTGGATTGCTGACCAGACTTGGCAAGGCCACGAACGATTCGGCTGCATGAAAGCCACGGCGGCGACGAACCGGCGCGCGGGCGTCTCAGCTCGGAAAGACAAAATGGGGAGTTGACGCTTGCAGCCAATGCGCCACACTTGCACCATAAGGTTGGTCGCGCCCAACAAACATGTCGCGGCGAAAGCCTTGTGGTGTGGCCTGCAGGCGCAGCCGAACAAAACGACCTAGAGCGATCTGCGCAGTCGGTCGTATCGGCCCCTCCTTTCCATCCTCCGGGCCCGACGCGTTTCCAGTCAAAGTAGCGATAGATCCCAGACCAGAGATGGACGGGCTTCTCGCAACGCGTGCAGCTAAAAAGGCCTGAGCTATTCAAAGCGGCGGAGGCCTGCTCCTGAACCAGCGAATAATGGTGCCGCACCCGATGCATGAAAATTAGACTATCATCAGTCTTCTTGGGTCGATCCAAAGCGGCCAGTTGGCCGCTGCGATGCCCGAAGGAAGCGGCTCTTGGCGCTCGCGGGTTGAACGAGGCATCGAGAATCCGGAATGTTTCATCGCATTATTCGATGGGTGGCTTGACGCGGCCTTATTGATCGGATGTCGCTTTGCAACGGGGCAGCAAGCGGTTGATCAACAATGTCGCGCCAAATCTGTCGTGAGTTCTCGAACGACAATTGATGTCGTTCGCTTCGAGCCGGCGCTGCCAATTGAAGCCGCTGCAATCAGGCAGCGCGTGTTCGGTGAGCCTGATCAGAGACCATTTGGGTTAAGCGATGGAAAGATAGGCATCGCAATAGAAGAGGATGCCAACAGACGATAGTAGATTGAAATACTCAACTATTGCGTTTGCATGGTCTCGACCTCTACAGATCCTTCTCGCTTGATCCTTGCTGGCCCGGTCGGGAGTCGAAATGTTTCTATCGGCGAATGGGCATCCAAACACCTTCCTGAGAAGGAGCTGGCTTCTTGATGAATTCTGGAGAGCCGATGTGAGTGTACTCGTGTGGAATCAACTAGGCGCTGGAAGCGGGCTGTACGCACGTCGGCGTCAATCGGCGGCCAACGTGGCCGAAGCTCTTCTCGGCCGCGCCCGCTTGGAGAACATCACAGGACGTGGCCAAAGCTTCTTTGGTGACATTCCTCTCACATCAGACTGTTTGTTATCTATCCCTCAAATCGGCTGCCCGGGGCACATTCAGGGTAAGCTTGCGCGAAAGCGTAGGGTGGCCGCCGAGATCGACCTGTCCTCAAGGCCCACCAAGTGGCTCACGGGCCGCCGCATTAGAGGCTGTGATGTCTTCGGTTAACTCCATGCTTCATCTTGGCTTGAATCTTCATGGCGCTGGTGGTCATTCCGCTGCGTGGCGCTGGCTCGGCACAAATCCAAGCGCCTTTTTCGATATCGAGCACTACGTCCGGGCTGCGAAGGTTGCGGAGCGTGGTCTGCTGGATGCTGTATTCCTCGCCGATACCCCCGCGATAAGTTTCGACATTACGCACCAGCCGCCGCTTAATGGGCTCGAACCTACGCTGGTTCTCACTGTGATTGCACGCGAAACGGAGCGGATTGGCCTGATCGCGACAGCGTCGACAACGTACAATGAACCATACAATCTCGCTCGGCGTTTCCAATCGCTCGATGTCATCAGCGGTGGCCGCGTTGCGTGGAACGCAGTCACGACGTCCAGCCCGGCGACGGTAGCAAACTTTGGCGGTCGAGAAGTCGGGCGAGCGGATCGATACAGACGCGCCGAGGACTTCGTTGAAACCGTCCGTGCTCTCTGGCTGAGCTGGAGCGGCGAGATGGTCATCGCCGATCAGGCTGCAGGAGTTTACGCAGATCCGAGTCAATTCCGCCTGCTCGACCCCAATACGAATAGTTTCGGCATCCGAGGCCCACTTACGCATCCCGCTTCGCCCCAAGGCCAGCCAGTCATCGTTCAGGCGGGTGGTTCGGATCCCGGACTACGGCTTGGTGCCCGCAGTGCAGATGTCGTGTTTGCGGCAGCCGGAGACTTGACAACGGCTTTGGAGGAGGCAGAGCGCCTGCGCGCGCTCTCTCGCCAATTCGGCCGCCCTGCGGCTCCGCTCATCCTGCCAGGCCTTGTCACCTGTATCGGGGGCACCGAGGAAGAGGCGGCTCGTCGCAAAGAAAAACTTGACGGACTGCTCGATCTGGAGCGCGCCATCGCCGCTCTTGCACGAAGCATGGGCGTGGCGGTCGAGAAGCTTAGCCTCGAAAGGCCGATCCCGGAGGAGATTTTACCTGATGCAGATAATGTTCCGTTTTCTGTCGGTCACCATCGCACGATTGAAACTCTGGCGCGTCAAGGTCGGACGGTTCGTGAGATCATCAGCAGCGTTCAAGCTTTTGGCCATCGCTTGCTCGTGGGTGCACCCGAGCAGATCGCGGATTCGATTGAGGCATGGTTCCGCGCTGGCGCGGTCGATGGTTTCAACATCATTCCCGACGTGCTGACAGATGGCACTCAAGCGTTTGTCGACAATGTGGTGCCCATCCTGCAGAAGCGCGGGCTATTTCGCAAAGAATATCGGGGACAGACGCTGCGAGAGCATTTCGGGATTTCCGTTCCTTTCGAGCTGGCAAGAGCCACACCTAGCTCACCGCTCTGACGCTTCCTCAACACCAAATGCTCTGGAGCCTGAATATGCCTTTATCGAATTCGCGGTCAACGAGGCACTTCACTGGCAAGTCGAACTATCCAGCAAGAAAAGTGGCGGCTACCCTTGTCGTGCTCTTGGGCCTGTCGCAATTGGTGCCCAGCATTCATGCTCAAGAAGGGTTAGCCGGCAGTGTAAAGCGAGGAGGCGTTATTCGTTACGGGCATTTTCAAGAGCCTGCTTGCCTGTTCGGGGGCTGGGTGCAGCAATGGTATCTGCAACGTCAGTACAGCGATAATCTGGTTGCGCGCACCGAGGGCGGCAACATTGTGCCATGGCTGGCCGAGTCTTGGAGCATTTCCGACGACAAAAAGGTGTACACATTCGAGATAAAGCCGAAAGTAAAGTTCACCGACGGGACTGCGCTCGATGCGCAGGCTATCGCTGACAATGTCAACGGATGGCTTAGCAACGACCCCGATCTTCGCAATCCGACTGCCGCTCCCTATCTTGGCGATAGCTTCGAATCAGCAACTGCAATTGCTCCTCTGAGGTTGCAGGTAAAATTAAAGGTGCCGTTCCAGCCCTTGCTCAACGTGTTCGCCCAATCCTCACAAGGCATTCTCTCGCCATCGGCGCTCAAACGTGGACTCGCGGTCAATTGCGAGAACCCTGTCGGTTCCGGCCCATTCATTGTCGACAAGTGGCGCCATGGGCGTGAAGTCACCTTCCGCCGCAATCCCGACTACAATTCGGCCCCGGCCACCGCAAAACATCAAGGGCCGGCTTACGTTGACGGGATCACCTGGAAGTTTCTGCCAGATCAGACTGTCCGATACGGCTCGCTAATCACGGGCGAGACCGATGCCATATACGATATCCCGGCTGTCGCATGGAAGGACGCCAACTCCCGCTTTTCAGTCTTGCGGCACCTTACCGGCGGCACCCCCCTGCGCTTGGCGTTGTATACGGCCCGGCCCCCATTTGACGACGTGCTCGTCCGCAAGGCCTTTGCCTATTCTACTGACCGAAAGGCCGCGGTCGACACATCCTTCCTTGGCTCTTTGCCGTTTGAGGGCAACGGGGCGCTAAGTCAGAGCTCGCCGGAATACCTGCCTGAGCTCGGCCATTCCTATGGATACGATGTTCGCAAGGCCAATCAGCTGCTTGATCAGGCGGGTTGGACTGAGCGTAATCGTAACGGCGTTCGTGTCAAGAACGGCAATCCGCTCATCGTGCGCATTTCCTATTCGAACGCTTTTCTGAAGCCGGATGGCGAGAAAGCCTTGCAAGTTATCCAGCAGCAGGCAAGGGAGGCCGGTTTTGACTTGCGTCTTCAACCCACCAATCCGGCTGAATTCTTCGCCGGAAAAAACCTCGGACCCGATGATTATGAGGTCGTTCTCCTCTATTGGGTTGCCCCCGGCGCTGAGATATTTCGGATCTCGTGGAAGCCCGATCAGAACGGCGAGACCAATCGCTTCAATCCCTCACGCTATCAAGATCTGACGCTTTGGGACGTCATTCAAAAAGCGGAGCAGGAACTCAATGCGGCGCAACGTACCGCCCTCTATCAGCAGGCGGAACGGAAGATCGTGGATGAGGCTCCTGTGATTGGCCTCACGGTGCTGGATGTAACGTTGGCGACCAAGCCGAACCTCAAAGACGTTTGGCTGGACCGCGGCTCGGTTGGCGAACCCGTTTTCTATGACGCTCATTTCGATGCCGGGAAAGTGACGCCGTGAGGATAGTAGCCCATCATCCCATCGTTTGGTTCGCGCGCCGGATATTCTCCGGCGTGGTCGTGGTGTGGGCTGCCGCAACCTTCGCGTTCTTGATGCAATGTCTGCTTCCTGGCGACCGCGCCCAGATCATCATCAATGTGACGAGTGGCAACGTCGGGCCGGCGTCGTCGGCGGAGCTTGCAGCGATCAATGCGAAATATGGTTTTGATCAACCGCTCGCGGTTCAATACGGCAAATACATATTGCAGATCCTGCATGGAGATCTTGGCGAGTCGTACCAGCAACATCGGCCTGTCGCAGCGATTATTGCGGAACAGATTGGCCCCACGATTGTTCTGGCCATCGCTGCGCTGCTGACCGCATGGCTTATCGCAATTCTGACAACCTTGTTCATGGCTGGCAGAGACAACATATGGTCGAAGCTGCTCAATGGCACACAAGTCTTTTTGGCAACGGTGCCGCCTTACTGGTTAGCCACAATTCTGCTTGTGCTCTTTGCGGTAAAGCTAGGCATTTTTCCGGTGATCGGGGGAAATTCGCCGATTGGGCTCGTTCTGCCGACACTTGCGTTGGCTCTTGAATTATCGGGCTTTTTCGGACAAGTCGTTCAAGACGAATTCACGCGCGTGCTCGAGCAGCCGTTCGTTACGTCCGCAAGGGCGCGGGGTTTGAGTGATTTCGGCGTCAGGCTTCGCCATGTCCTCCGCCATGCCGCATTGCCCGGCATTACTTTATCAGGTTGGGCGCTCGGCAAACTTCTTTCGGGCGCGATTTTGATCGAGGTGGTTTTCGCCCGTCAAGGCCTAGGTGGCGTCCTTGTCGCTGCGACGTCCTCGCGAGACGTTCCAATTGTCTCGGGAGCTGTTTTGATCTCTGCGGTCCTATTCGTCATTGTTAGTGCGATTGTCGATCTAAGTTATCGGATGCTCGACCCGAGGATTAAGTTGACATGAGCATGCTTGCAGAAGTCGCCGGGTCTCGGCAGCTCGGAGCACTCCTGGCGTTCGTGCGCCATGTTCCCTTCCGAGTTGTTGCCTCGCTTATTATCATTGGCTTCTTTGCCTTCGCGGCCATGATGCCAAAGGCGCTACAGACGCACGACGCGTTTGCTATTGATTTGAGATCGTCATTGCAGCCTCCTTCGATCGCCCATTGGTTGGGGACAGATCAATTGGGCCGGGATCTTTACTCCCGATTACTAGAGGGGGCAGGCCAATCGCTTGCCATCGGACTTGGCGCGACCGCGCTGAGTACGTCCATTGCACTCGTTCTCGGCGTCGCCGCCTCACTTTCTGGTGGCGTATTCGACAGTATCCTCAGCCGGTTTGTCGACGTGCTCTTCGCAATTCCCACGCTCTTGCTCGCCCTAGTGTTCGTGACCGTTTTTGGGCCGTCGGTATTGACTGAAGTCGTAGCTGTCGGAATCGGCACAGCGCCAGGCTATGCCCGCATGATCAGGGGGCAGATGCTTTCCATCAAAGGGACCGGGTATGTGGAGGCCGCCAAGGCGCTGGGCCATCCGTTTCCCCGTATTGTCTGGAGGCATATTCTTCCCAACGCCATGAACCCGCTGACGGCAATGATGACGATCGGCGTAGGTCAGGCGATCATATGGGCCTCCGGTCTTGCTTTTTTAGGACTCGGCGTCGCTCCCCCGGCGCCTGAATGGGGCGCGCTGCTCAATGCCGGGCGCAATTATGTAATCTACGCCTGGTGGCTGGAGATCATACCCGGTTTGGCAGTTACGGCGTTTGCCCTCAGCCTCACCATCATCGGGCGTCATCTACAGGACCATCTGGAAGGAAAAACGTGAATGTCGCAGGGGCGCCCCCAGCCTGTCCCCCAGCAGCCAGACCTACTCACGGTCGATTCGCTGCGTGTTTCCTTCGGTCGCGCCATCGACGAGAAAGCGGTTGTGCGCAGTATATCCTTCTCCCTCCGACCGGGACGGTGTCTTGCGATTGTCGGTGAATCCGGCTCGGGCAAGAGCGTGACTGCGCGATCTCTCATAGGCCTCGCTGGTCGCTACGCCAATGTTCATGCATGCCAGCTAAGCTTCGACGGGATGGACCTAATCGGCCTTAGCGATCGTGCCTGGCGGCGCATCCGCGGCACCGAGATTGGCTTTGTATTACAGGATGCACTCGTCTCGCTTGACCCGCTTCGCCGGATCGGCAAAGAGGTTGGTGAAGGCTTGCTCCTCCACGGTGCGGTATCCTCACGCGAGGAGCTCGCGCAGCGCGTCATTGCTCTCCTTAAGCTCGTCGGTGTCCCTGAGCCCGAGACCAAGGCCGAGCAGCTGCCGCATCAATTATCCGGCGGCCAGCGTCAACGGGCTCTCATCGCTTCGGCACTTGCACTCGATCCGCGCATCCTGATTGCAGACGAACCGACGACCGCGCTCGATGTGACGGCGCAAGCTCATGTGCTGGCACTGCTCGAGGAGACCAAAACGAGGGGCAAGGCTCTGATCCTGATCAGTCACGATCTGGCAGTGGTCTCCCGCGTGGCGGATGAGATCCTCGTCATGCGAGGAGGCGAGGTCGTCGAACGCGGCACCTCCGCCCAGATATTCCAAGATCCGCGGCACCCCTATACTCGTCAGCTGCTGGACGCCGTGCCATCAGGCCGGCCGCGCGGCTCACGCCTCTCACCATCAACTATTGTGCGTTCGCCTGCCCGGCAAACGCAGCCAGCCGTGCAATCGCCGCCGAAATCTCGTCCCATCCTGCTCGAAGCGACAAGTCTGGTGAAGCGCTTCAAGGGCCCGGATGGCACTTTACAGACGGCTGTGGACGGCGTCTCCTTCGAACTGCGATCCGGCGAGACTTTGGGCATCGTGGGTGAGTCCGGATCAGGAAAGTCAACGATGGCGCGCATGGTCCTGGCCCTGGACGAGCCTGACGAAGGAGCCGTTCAGCTTGCAGGCCGGCCTTGGACCAGGCTCGCCGAGCGCGAACGGCGGGCTCGGCGGCGGTCGCTATCGATCATTTACCAGGATCCTCTTGGCTCGTTTGATCCACGTTGGACGGTCGGGCGCATCATATCCGACAGCCTTTCGAGCGATGTTGAGACACGGCGCAAGCGGCAGGAGCGCGTTATCGAGCTGCTCGATCTGGTCGGGCTATCCCAGGCCTTGCTGGACCGACGACCGCTCGAGCTCTCGGGCGGTCAGCGCCAGCGCGTTGCGATCGCCCGCGCGATCGCACCAAATCCTGCCGTAATCGTCTGCGATGAGCCCGTTTCGGCGCTCGACGTCTCGATCCAGGCCCAGGTCTTGGACCTGCTCGTCTATCTGAAGGACCAAGTCGGCGTAAGTTATCTCTTCATCTCGCATGATCTCAGTGTTGTTCGTCACATCAGCGATCGCGTCATAGTTATGCGCCGGGGGAGAATCGTCGATAGTGGCGCCACTGAAGAGATATTTTGCAATCCACAGTCTGAATATACCAAGAGCCTTATCGCCGCCATGCCGCGTCTTGTTCGCGACCACAAGATAGGTCATTCAGCCACGATCCTCGAAGAAGGCATCGCATGAACGCGTTCGAATCCGATCCTTTATCATAAAATTGTCTATCGCCGATCGCGCGGCATTCGCCTCTGCGCACCGAGTCGGTCACGATTGCGCGCTCGTTCATCGCTCGACCAGGACAGTCTGTGGCAGGGGTTCCCACTAGATGGACCGGTCGGCGCGCGTAGCACTCGCAATCTTCGCTTTCACGATAGCCGCGCGATCGTGGTGCGGTCCCTGACAACGAGAGCATGTTTGTCAGGTTCAATACATTCGGCGTCAATATCGATCTCATGACGCCTATTCAGCCCTTAATTGCGACTGATGCGGCTGGCACGGTCATTGCTATCGGAAATGAGGTGACGCCGCGTAGGGGGTGACTTCAGCTCTGTGAACGATCACTTTTCCGCTAGGAAGCCGTGGGTCCATTTTGAAAAAGAAGCGAAGGCCTTGAAGTTTTCGCATTCGGTTTGATGGGAGAGCGATTTGGATTTGCCTATAAGAGCCGACGAGACGAACTGCAACTTCTGGACATATCGGCAATGTCAAAAGACCCTTGCGTCGTCAGCGTTGCCGGGCTCGGTGAACGATCCCAGCGAGCGGCAGTGGGGGCGCATGACTAGAATTCGGCTGACGTGCTCAAGCGTGCCGGCTGCGGACGTCACCGACACAATAGGCGCCTCATCGAGGCATCGTGTCGCCATTTCGCCGACGAGTTCACCACCGATCGCATAGCGTACCTCCACGGCGGAGCAAAAGAGAGGTCAATGACAGGCCTCCCGTAATCCGCGCAATACGGAATCGTCGTGATGTCGCAAACGATCGGCGCTGATAGCGAGTGCACCGCGAATGAAGGGGCAGAGCACTGGTCAGATCCGAAACACAATCTTTCATCAGATGGCGACTTTGTTCGGTACTGGAGCCGAGCTGCAGATCGGTTGCGCGCGGTGGACGCCGTCGGGAGGCGAACCGAAGAGGCGATCAGAAGGACGGGGATTGGCTTGCAGCTATCCTCCGAGAACTTTAACGGTCACGACCTGTCAGATTTCCCGTTGCGACGCTGTACCCTCAATCGTGCGCAGCTCTACGGAGCAAAGTTGGATCGGGCAGACCTTTCTGAGGCCAATCTTATCTGTCCGGGGCTGGAGAGGGCAAGTTTCCGCGGGGCCAAGCTCGATTTTGCGTATATGCACGCGATTGCGGCGCAGGTCTGCAACTTCGATGATGCCAGTCTGCGCAATGTCATTGATGCGACCGGCAGTCTGTTTCACGGTTGCAGCATGAAAAGGACACGCTTTGACAACGCAATGCTCAGTGGACTTCTCGCTTACCAGTGCGATGCGAGTTATGCTGTATTTGATGGCGCGGAATTACAGGGTTCGACCATCAATGAATGCTTTCTTCCTTCCGCTTCCTTCCGCTTTGCCAAGCTGAGCCAAGTCACGATCACGAAGGCGCATCTGGCGGCTTGCTCGTTCTTCCAGTCAAAAGGGGACTGCTTATCGATCGTGCGTCCCACCTCGGTCGACGGTCTTGTCCTGGAAGGCGCTCATCTTCCGTATCTGAGACTCTCCAAGGTGAGCGGCCGCATTACGGCGAGAGCCCTGATCGCTCCATTCGCTGATCTTCACCTGTCAAATCTTTCAAGTGCGGAGCTTGAGCAGGCAGACTTGACCGAGGCGCGGCTTCTGTCCGTAAGCTTGTCCGACGCGAACCTCATCGGCGCTGTGTTGAACGGTGCTTCTATTCGTTCCTGTCAGCTCGATGGAGCGAACCTGTCTCGGGCATCAGGCGAAAGCATTTCGATAACAGAGAGCACAATGCGAGCCGCCAAACTCACGGGCTTTCGTGGCCGCTGTGCGTTTGTGCGCGACTGCGATCTCGAACATGCAGACTTATCTCAGGCTTACCTCTACAGGTCGATGATTACCGGTGATCCCCCGCAATCAATGGCATTGGATCACGCGAATCTCGAAGGATCCAATCTCGTGCAGGCATATCTTGCGGCGGGAATGACCGGCAGCAACCTGGAGGCTGCGCGCACCGCATACGTTCGTATGAATCAATCATCCTTGCGCAACGCGAACCTGAGCGGGATATCGCCCTTCCAGGCCAGCTTCGTAAAGGTCGACGTTTCGGGCGCAAGGATAACGACATTCGAGCCGCCGTTTTTTGCAGACCGATGTCCGGGCCTTCAGACCGCTCTTCGGGATGATCAGCCGCGCGGACCATCAAGCTATCTAGCTGAGTTCTCTTCGTTGATGAGACGCGGTCGAGAGGGATCAACCTGATGATTAGACCAAGGAGATAGAATGTTTGGTCGCTTGGACGAGATTGCGCGGGAAGTCCCGTGCTTTGGCAGGACGAGAAGCCGTCGTAAGGCTCACTAGCGTGCGGCGCCGTGCGGCACGCGGTAGACCTTCCGTCATGTGATCGATCGGAAGGCCCTTCTTTGGCGTTCAAAAGCGGAAACAAAAGTATGCATCTAGACTCTCTTTCAGCGGGAAAAACCTTCATCCGGGAAGTCGCGCGAACAGGGCAGACTATCGGCACGGTACACACTTTAGGCGCCTTGCACCTTGGGCATGCAGAATTAATTAGAAGAGCGGCAGTCGAGAATGACGTCGCGATCGTCACAGTCTACCCGAACAAGAGCCAGTTTGAGCCAGGTGTTAGCTACCATTTCAATTTGGACGATGATATTCGGCTTGCGCTACGTGCAGGAGCGACTGCCGTGCTTTCGTCTAACGACGCCGAGATGTTCCCCGCGGGCTATCGAACGCTCATATCGCAAGACGATTATCATTTGCGTTTGGACGGGCCTCAGGAGCACTTGAAGGAGGCCGTTACCGGTGCGATTTGCTGGATCTGCTTTGCACGACCAACTCGCAGCTACTTCGGCCTGAAAGATATCGGTCAGGCGATCCTGGTGAAGCGCGCCGTCGCAGACCTCCTTCTCGATTGCGAGATACGGTTTGTGCCCACCGTGAGATATAGGAACGGAGTGCCCATTTCGTCGCGCTTGAGGCGATTTAGCCGCTCCGAGCTTGATGAGCTTTCGTGTCTCTTCACGGCATTGGACCATTCGAGGAAAGAGATCGCCCAAGGAGCGTCGAGCGTCAAGGATCTGGTAGCGTCGGCTACATCTAAAATAGCGTTCCGACAATTTAAACTCGATTTTGTTCGGATTGTTGGCGCTGATAGCTTCGTCGACTTGGGGCAGGTCAAGCTCCCTTTCATAATTGTCGGAGCGGCAATGGCTCATGGCCTCAGGGTCTTCGATAGTATCTACGTTCCAGATCAGGATACACTCCTGAATGGTCCTCCGGATGTCTGGATCGATCTGCCTGAACAGTCCTGGCCGCACGATTATGCATAGCGTGATGTTGACAAAAGCAGCGACTCCGGCCGTGCCCGAACGCAGGGGCTGACTGTGCATTCGGCTTGATTTTGCCTCCAACGCACAACCACCTCTAACCAGCGCTGGGAGCTCTCACTGATCCATTGAGTAGATCGACTTGGAAAGTCAATGCGATCCTTACTGCCCGACATGGTAGGGGGATGCTAGCTGCACTGTGAATTAGTCTGGTCGAGCGCCCGTCGCAGCCAAGCGCTGCGGCAGCTCGAAGCGATGAATCGCGCCACGCCGTAAAACTCTCGACAGCAGAATCTGCAGAGATGATCATGACAAGGCGATCTGAAGATTATAGGGCTGAGGATTCGTGTGTTATCCCGCTGAGCAAGCTGGATGTAAGCGAGGGCAAGCGCTTTCAAGACGACAGCATGTGGGCTTGCTTTGAGCGGTTGCGAAAGGAAGATCCCGTTCACTACTGTCAAGACAGCGCTCATGGTCCATATTGGTCCGTAACGAAATACCGGCATATCGTAGCCGTAGACACAAACCATAAAGCGTTCTCGTCAGAAGAAGGAGTTACGATTGTCGACGTGCCTGGCCAGCACTGGACCCCGAGCTTCATCAAGATGGGGCCTCCCAAGCACGCCGAGCAGCGCAACACCGTAAGCCCGATCGTCGGACCGGAAAGCTTGACGAAGCTCGACGGCTTGATCCGGTCTCGGGTCAGGGCGATCCTCGCGGGCTTGCCGCGCAACGAGGCCTTCAACTGGGTGGACATGGTCTCAATAGAGTTGACGACGCAAATGCTCGCCACGCTGTTCGACTTTCCATTCGAGGATCGGCGGCTGCTGACCTATTGGTCGGATGTAGCTGTTACGGCTCCGAAAGCAGGCCATGCAATCGACAGCTGGGAGAAGCGAAGCACCATCTTGTCTGAGTGCTTAGACTATTTCACCCGGCTTTGGAACGAGCGCATCAAAGCCGAGCCGCGCCTCGACCTGCTCTCCCTGATGGCGCATTCGCCGGCCACGCGGTGCATGGGGCCAAGTGAGTTTCTCGGAAATCTGATTCTGCTGATCGTTGGGGGCAATGACACCACGCGCAACTCGATTACCGGCGGCCTCCTGTTCATGAATCAGTACCCCTCCGAGCTGCGAAAGCTAATTGACAATCCCAAGCTGATCTCAAGCGCGGTTTCCGAGATTATTCGGTACCAGACGCCAATCGCGCATATGCGCCGTACCGCCGCGATCGACAGCATCGTAGGCGGAAAACAGATCAGGAAAGGCGACAAGGTGGTCATGTGGTACATCTCCGGTAACAGGGACGAAGAGATCATTGAGAACGCCAACAATTTCGTGATCGATCGCAAGAATGTGAGGCAGCATCTCTCGTTTGGATTCGGCATCCATCGCTGTCTTGGTCGACATCTTGCGGAACTGCAGTTGAGAGTCCTCTGGGAAGAGATTTTGTCTGCGGAATTGTGGTTCGAGGTTGTCGGCGAACCCGAGCGGATAGCGTCTAACTTCGTGCACGGCTATTCCGCTCTCCCCGTGCGGATTGCAGCCTAGGCGCAAATTGCTCTGCTCACGCAGATGGCAGGCGGCAGAGCGGTCTTGTCCTGAACCATCTTTGTTTTCTGCAAGCAGCGCAGCTGAGGTGATCGACGGGAAACAATGCTGCATGTCGGAACAATTGCCGGCCCGGCAGACGCTTGGAAGGACCTGCGAGAAGCGATAGGTAAGGCGCGCGTCTCGACTCGCAAGCGCTTGGCATGCCGAAAATTGAACCTCAACGGCTATTCCGATGCAGGTCTCCGGGCCACCTCGAATAGCCGAAACCATAGAGGCCAGTGACCTTGATGTTGAAAATTGTAGCTGTGGCAGCGATTTTCCTTGGGGAAGCTCTTTCGATATTCGCCGAGTTGGTTGCGTCAAGGCAATTCAGAAAGGCCGGTGGCGATCTGGCGATGCTTTGGCCGATGTTCCTCGTGGTATGCTTGGGTGGGCATCCTCCTCGTTTTCGGATGCGCGCTGGGCTACATGCATCTGAAGAATATCTGGATCATTGTCGCGATATCGGTGGGAGCTATCCTGGTCGTGGAGCCGATACTCACGGGTCTGCTCTTTAGAGATGTGCCGACCGCTGGTTCGCTGATCGGGCTGGTTCTCGGTGCGTTTGGTGTGCTCGCTGCCATATTTCCATGAAGGTGATTTGACCGAGCCTAAATGGGCCCCGGGCTTTTGCGAAATGCAGTCTGAGGACCTGCGGAGGGTCGATTCTGCCGGTTCGGATGAGGACAAATATTGATGCTGATTGACCTTCAGCATCTCTTTTTCGGTGTACGGCCGTTAGCTTGTTAAGCTCTTCTGTCAAACTCCCCTTACAGTTAGTAGGAGGACGCCCGCGGCGAGGGTAGGTCTGTTGATCGATATAAGCTGGCCATTTCTGCTTGGCCATAATTCGCCGTTTAAGGGCGAGTGTTCTCCCAACTACCCATTCGTTTGGGACGAGTTGACCCAGTTGGCGTGGACGGAGCCACCGGCAAACGACCAGGACTCGCACCGGATCGCGTCGCGGCCAAGGCGCCTCAGCCGCGGTCACGTCTCTGATTACACCGCAATCGAGGCGTTACCCGCATCGATCTCTTCAGAAACATTGGAGCTCCCTTGGAAATGGAACTTCAGGTGACATCGGCATTCTTGTGCATCCGTGAACGCTTTTGGTCAGCTAATCGTCAGTCAGGCGGTCTATCCAGACGGGCTGCACATTCGCGACTTTTATCGGAGACGAAGCATGACAGGCATTGGCCGAGCCGGCGCATCGGAAGTTGGGGCTGCGGGAGCCGGCAACACCGGAGACGTGAGCGGTTCGAACGTGGAGCCCAGCCTCTTCCCGGGAGGACGCAGTCAATCTTTCGATGCCGTCATAGAGCGGATGCGCTCTGGGCCTCAAGACAGAGCCGCGGCGCTTGACAACCCAACTTCGGATGTGGCGGCGCCAACCCGGGACGAGTTTAAGGCAGCAAGGCGAAAAATGACCAGCCTGCTTGAGGAGCTTGAGACTAGCCGTCGAGCGGCGGGGCACGCCCAGGACTTGCAAGAGGCGCAAGAGCTGATCGATCAAGTCGTCAAAGCAGGCTCAACTGTTCTGGAGTATTACGCAGATCTGCCTGCCAATTTGGCGCGTCGCATTCTGCCCGACGATCGGGCTCGCCGGCTCCGCGATGACACGCTGGACGCGGCCGATGAATGTAACGCAGTGGCCACCCGGATTGTCTACGAGCTGGAGAAGAAAAGAAAGAAAGCAACAGGCTGGCTGGAGAGGATCAAAGGCACCGGTACGCCCGCCCAGGTGTCCGGCGCGTTTGCAAGCGTGGCGAACTACTATGAAGCCTGCACGGAATGGTGGGGAAAGAAGGTGTTGCGCTCGGAGCGGATGCAGTCTGTCTGTGCGGCTACTGCCAACTTGCCAAGCAGCACGCCCGAGATACGCAAGGCCGAAGAGGCCGCATTAAGACTGCATACCGGCTGGGCTCTCAATACGAAGTGCATGTATCTGCAATCGCGGATCGCTCTCGCGGAGCTCTTGATTGACTCGCGAGCGAGCACGCTCGACCCAGACGTGCACGACGCCCTCATGGACGAGAGCGGGCGGGTGCGTCTGCTTGGGACCTTCATCGGGGATGTTTTTCCTGCATTCGTCTCGACCGCCGAGGCCGTCCTGAACAGCAACGGGGCACCGCTCGACGCCGAGCATCGCGCCGTTCTGGAAGGTGTCATGGAGCGGCTTTCGGAATTCGCTTCAGGGGTGAGTTCCATGGTGGCCACGCTGAGGGCGGCCGGAACGGGAGCTGACCTTCCGTTGCAGTTGCTGGATGGGATCGTGGAAGGTGCGTGGCTTACGGCGAACGAAGTCATGCGGTTGCTGGCAGTGCAGCCAAAGTTAGCAGCCACGATTGAACCGCCGGCTTGGGCTGCGCTGCCGGAAAATACCGCCATGGTGGGCGAAAGCAGTGCAGCGCGCAGAAAGGGCAAAGGAAGGCGCGCAGCGGCCGCAGGCGAGGGGAGTTCGACGGCCCGCCTGCCCGAGCCGCAAGTCGCCAGGCCCGATGCGGCCACGGCCCCGACCGGCAAGGTTATCGTGCTCTCGGACCTCGGCACCAAAAAACTCGCGACCGCGGAGGAGGCACGCGCGAGGGCGTCAACCTCTGCTACCGAGCACCTCCAGATGTGGCAGGCTCCGCCCTCCAGGAAAGCACTGGCGGGATTACTCGAGCGACTTGACGAGCTGCTGCAATTTGGTCTGCCGGCTCAGCAAAGTGCCGTCTCGCAAGCGCGCCAGATGAAGCCCGAGGATGCCGACCACGTCTTGGATCTCGTCATTGGGCGCTTGCAGACGCAGGCCGCCGAGATTGAGGCCTGTGTAGCCGCGCTGGAGGAGCCTCGCCGACGTGGCCTGCTCACGCCTGCGCAAGTGCCCGAAGTGCACGAAAAAATACTCCGGCTCAAGGCGATGTGGTCTGAGGTGCAGGGACAGGCAAACTCATTGAAAACGCGGAAGGCAGCAATCACAAGCGATTGCATGAAGACGTACCCGTTTCCATCGCAAAAGTATCTCGAACAGTTGCGCGCGGCGGGGGAGCTGGACTCAGTGGGTCTGCCGCAAGCGTTGAAGGGAGAGCCAGGTAAGCTATTCGAGATCAAGCTGCAGCCCAAGGCGCTGCGCACCGGCGCGATGCCAAGGCCGATGTGGGTGCACATCCATACCGAGCAGCCGGTTCATGCCTGGCAATTGGCAACGCTGGGCGATCGCGAATTCGCCGCCTGCCACGTGAAGTCCGACGAGCAGCGCGGATACAATCAGCATTGGCAGAACGCTCGAGCCGCCAAGGGTCACGAGAATGTCGTGATCCACCGCGGCAAGCTCACTCCTGGGTTCTGTAGGTCCTTGTTGGGCACCGCCGCTGGCCGGCCGTGGCAGCCGCTTCCCGATCCGGAGCACGTTTCAGCGCAGATGGCTCGACTGGGGATCTAGTGAGCTGGTTGCCTTGCGGCGGTGAGCCGTTCGGTGGCAGCGTTCATGCCTCCAGACCGGCGCGGCGGATTGCCTGAGCAGCGCCGAGCCCATCTTACAAAAGGCATGTTGCGAACATCGGCACCCATGCGAGAAGTTAGGCCGCTGACTATTGCAGATGGAAAACACGTACCTGATGCCGGCGGCGATCCGCCGGATGTAACAGTGCTTTCGCCTGTTTGCCCGCGGCAAACTGGCGCGCAAACCGTCGGCGGAGCTTCAACGGATCGCGGATGGTTCGGTGGCACTAGAGCTGAGCATCATGGCCGCTTTGACGAATCAAGCCGGGCGGTGCACAACAACGCCGCCTGTTTGCTACTTTTGCATAAGGCTACGACGGTCCCAGCATCAAGCCTCCTTGGCCCCCAAAGATGCTGGGGCTCGTCGTTCTTCCTGGAGCGTCTCTGCAGCCCAGGCGAACAAGACGATGGGTAAGCGATCTTCGCAGTCTTCGTACTCGCTGATGAACATCGCGCGCCCAAGTGTGACGCAGGCGCGTTCGGGAAGCGCATGTGCGGGACCATCCAAACCGACCGTCGCCTTGCTCGACGATACAAGCCGGATTCCAGAAACCGCTGTACTCGAGTGCTCCCAGACATGCATCGACCACTCCGCGGCTCGTCCAGCGTTCGATCATGAAGCTGATTGCAGGTTTCCGAGCGGGCTAACATTGAGCCGTACGGTGATGTCCGGACTTATCCATTCCCTAGATAGATCTGATCAAGAAAATCAATTTTACCGCTTACAGCGTCGTCATATAGACCCGAGGACGGTTGGGGCCAACCTAGGGAAGCGATTTCTCGGATGAAAAAGTCTGTGTTAGTGACGGCGAGCGCCCTCGCGCTTGCAACTGCGGCGGTGCCTCCTTTTGCTGCAAAAGTTGCCGCGCAACCGGTTGCCGGCAGGGTGGAGGTAGCCGATACATCATATCCTCAGTGCGCGGACGACCCGTTGGATGGTATCTGCGACCTGTTCTTTTGTTTGACCGATCCCTCGTGCGTGCGACACTGAGGACCGAAAACAAGTCAAGCAGAGAACGAGGATTGAGCCTGGTCCGGCCGCTTGCTCCAACAGCGGCCGCATCCTCATGGCGTACGGTTAAACTGGCAGAGATGGTGTGCAAGCGGCGCCATCTCAATTCTCTTAAGATGTTCAAAGCGATTGCTCACTTTCAGCCAGTCTGTGACTACCGCCGCGCGCAGCAGCCGCATCGGCGTAGGTTGGGTAAACGGGAAAAGTCGTTCTAGATCGCGACGTTGTGTTCCGATGCGATCCACAGCTCGATCTCAAACTGGTCGAATTTCTTTTGCTTTTCCCTGCCACGCCCATAGCGCCCCTTCGGTTCGATGGTTCGCATTGATTTCGGACGTCATGGATGTCCATTGTTCCCGCTATACCTAGGGTAGCCGTCGTGGCATTACGAACGTTCGTTTATGGTTAGGCTTAAAATTGAGGGGCGCCGTCTCCGGCATCATGAGCATGGCAAAGAGCCCGGCCGTGCTAGCGAAAAGCATGTACCAGGCGGGCACGAGTGCGCTCCCGGTAAGGTGGATCAGCCAGGTGACGATCGGTTGAGCTGTGCCTCCGAAAATCGCTATCGCAAAAGCGTAAATCGTCGCGAAGGCGCCACCACGAATGTTCCTGGGCAAACCTTCGGCCATGCTCACGTAGAAGGCGCTATACGGAATCGTTCCGATCAGGGTGAGGGCGCCGAGACCTCCTAGAAGTGCGAAGGCACTGCGGCTCTCTGCAATCCACAAGAATACCGGATAGGTGATCAGCAATGCAGTGACCTGCGGCCATATCATGATGCGACGACGACCTACGCGGTCGGCGAGTAGGCCGCCCAGCAGTGCTGCAGCAATTCCGACCACATTGCTGATGAGCGTGGCACCAAAGGCGAGCGGCGCGGAAACGTGGAGGGTGTTCATCGCGTAGGTGGTCATATATCCCGTAACATAAGTAGTGATCGTGCAGCTGGCCAAGATGACAAATCCCAAGCTCATGATGCGGCGATCGGCACGCGATTGGCCTCCTGGCTGGGTGACCAGAACGTGCGCCTCGGGCCGGTGCAACGTTTCGGGTAAGACGCTCCGCAACCAAAGTCCAAACGGCAACGTAGCGGCGCCGAGCAACAGCGCGATCCGCCATCCGTACGCATTGAGCGCTTCGCTTGTCATGGTGAGCGAGAGTATTTCTCCAATCAACGCTCCTGCCGTCGCAGCTATCTGCTGGCTCGCGGGCTGAAAGGAGACAGCAAGACCGCGCGCGTCAGCGGGGGCCGCTTCCATCAAGTAGGCGGTCGTCGGACCCACTTCACCTCCGAGAGCAAAGCCTTGCAGCAAGCGTGCGAAGACGACCAGTGACGGAGCGGCAAGTCCTATCGTCTCATACGATGGCGTGATAGCTAACAATAGGACCGCGGCACTCATCATGGTAAAGCTGGCGGTCATCGCGGGCCGTCGGCCGGCCCGATCCGAATACGAGCCGAGTACGATGGCCCCGATCGGTCTGGTCACAAAACCTGCGCCGAAGGTTGCGAGTGACAGCATGAGGCTAGCGAACGAGTCGGTTGCCGGGAAGAACGCTTGGCCGATCTGTATCGCGAAAAAGCTGTAGGTCCCGAAGTCGTAGAATTCGATAATATTGCCGATGGTTGCGCCCAACACGGCGCGGCTCGTCAAGCGTTCCTCTGCGGGATGGCGGACCGGCTCCAGCCTCTCCTGAGTAGATTTCCTCGACATCATCGACCTAATCTGAAGCGCGATCCCTGACCCAAAATTTTGGCCAGGCAGGTCGCACTGTTGCATTGCACTGCCCGCTCCCGTCCCTCACGGCCAGTGCGCCAGGCAACATGTACGCTGAAGCGCATCACGACGAAGCTCACCGTAACGTCTGCAATAAAAATGCCTGCCTCTCCCCACCATTTGCCCTTGATCTGATCGCTGGCCTGGCCGGCAAAGACAAATATGCGAACCTGCCGCATTCGTCAGGTGGCTGCAGACTTTTGCGCTGCTGTGGCGAGTGTGCGACAAAATTGACGGGCGTCGCACACGACTGACGACGACTCGAGCCATTCCGCCTCGGCCAGGTTGCGTCCGCTCCCTAAGGAGCCAATGGGCTAGGCCCTTCATCGCCAAGGCGCTCGCCGCCGCTCAGCGCGCCTGCGGCGGTTTCTCGCGCGCGTGCAAGCTCACCATTTATAGGTGCTCCACCTACGGCGGCGGACGGGTAGCCAGCGAGCGCGCGACCCGTCTGCTCAGGGGCCGATCGCATCTGGCGACGATCAAGACCAGACTGTCCGTCATCCCTGCGTTCCGCGCCGCTCGCCGTGCATCTCGGCTATCTCCGGCGCGAGGGCGTCCCCGGGACGGGGGCAAGGCGCGGCGTATTCGGCCCCGAGGCCGACGATGCCTATCTCAAGTCGTTCGGTGAGCGCTGCCAAAATTTCAGAACCGTACATCTTGGTCAACCACTTGGGGAGCTGTTAACGCAAATGAGTGACGCCACACGTAGGAGCTACCGTTCGTGTGCCCGGACGGGCGAGCACGAATGCGGCCTACGTTTCTTCGCCAACGGACCGTTGGAAGGAGAATTCACTCGTGTCCTGAATGAGGAAGATCGTCGTAATTCGTGCAGTGCAGTGTCGAAGTCGCCGCTGAAATGTCCGCTTCCTCTAAGCGCGCCCTAACACGAGCGCCATCTGCATGACGCTGAGCGTCAATAGCAGCCGGGACAAAGTTGGCCGTTCGTATTGCCTCACCTGAGGATGTAACATTCCGTTTGACCGATGTAGCTCCGGCTGTCAGTCGAGGTTGCGTCATGGCGCGCAGGATCGGAGGCACTGGGTACGTCGCGGAGGCCCATTACAAGCAGTGGCAGCCGCAGTCCCGGGATCACCGGCACCGCCGCACCTTTAGTAGGACGCGGGATGATCGGCTCGGCTGCTTTGCGTCTGAGCGATTTCGTTCTTCATCCAATCAGGTGAGCAGTTCGCTCCGCGGTTGCCGGGCCCTCACGTAGGTCGCGCTCTCGTCTGTTTTCGCGCTGGCGCGGCTACGGTTAGCGGCCAGTGCATAGGCTCGAAGTGTAAGCCAGAACGACTGGTCGCGAGCAGAGATCGAAATGCACACGTTCGGTGCAAGGCTGGATCTGGCCGCGGTCCGCATCGCCTGGACCTCCTAATCAGCTTTACCGCCAGGCGAATGCGATGCACGACGCAGACCTGCGCGCCGACTGGGAGGTCAGGCGGAACGAGATTTGGCTCGAAGTTGGTCGCATCAGACGTGGCAGATGCGGCCGCCGGTTTGTCTCCCTTGTCGACCTTTGTCAGCTTCTCGAAAGCCAGCCTCTTTAACACTCAAACTTGGCCTCTCGATGACGAAGCCGCCCATGTCTGAATTCGTAACGAACTTCAGTTCACTCCCTGCGGAGATCTTCAAGAGGCCCTTGTTCTCATTCTAAAAAGGAGAGCTTTATGGATCCGAACCCGATCGACAATGCCCGTTCACCAGAATCACCAACGGCGCACGTCTGGACACAAGAAGATCATGATTTGTTCAGTCAGATCATGAATCAAGCGGGACCATCATCATCTGCCGCACCTGAGGAAGCGGTAGATGTCTCATTCGCCGCTCCCCAGAGATTCTCACACGGTTCACAAATCGCACCTGACTTCATGGTCGAGAGGCTGTTCCACCAGGGTCTCTTGCCTGACTCGGACCAGCCGACGATGACCTATGAAATCCGAGGTCACCGCTACACGGCCGGTTTGGATGGGTCCAATCGCGTTCTTCTTGTTCATAACCCTGCGGAGGACCAAGTGGTTGGGGTTGGCCGGGCAGGGGTACCGGACTTCGGAGCATTCTTCACGGAGCACCGGCGCTTCGGAACGCCGTTACCACAGCAGTGGGCCACACCTGCCCTGATGGACAAGCTGCGCGAAGAAGGTTTCATGCCGACCGCTAATAACCCCAGAACAATCCAGCTTAACGGACGGGCCTACAAAGCCGAATTAGCCGAAGGAGGGTTCGTTAAGCTTACGCGGGTATGAGACGCAACCCAACGGTGAAGCGATCGTGCCGGACTGGAGTCCTGCGGTCACTTCGGGTCTCCTTACCTGGATAGACGATTCACCGCTTAGCAGTGGATTGCTCGCGCCGCCAGTGGGTACGCATCATCGGACCCGCTGGCGGCCCACGATGCACGGTCATCCTGGCCACTTCGTCTGGGCGGTGCCGCACCTGTCATCCGGGCTGCAATATTGCCCCCCGTATTGCCTCACCTGAGGATGCTACTTTCGCTTGACCGATGTAGCTCCGGCTGTCGGCCAGTCCGAGGTTGCACCATGCAGGATCGGAGGACTGGGGGCCGTCGCGGAATGCCCATTGCACGCGGCCAGCGCCGCACCTTTAGCCGTGCGCGGGATGATCGTCTCGGCTGCTTTGCGTCTGATCAATCCCAACAAGCGCTGCACGATGGTGTGCTGCGGCGGGCCGAACTGTCCGAGGTGTTGTTCAGCGAGGGGGAGACTTGCCAACGCGCTCAGACGGGGCTTGGCCGCCAAACCAGCGCTCGATGTCGGTTGGGTTCGCGCAAGTTGGGCCGTGAAGCCGGTGACCGTGGAGGGCACTCGGAAGCGGGCGTAGTTTCTGCCGGCGCGAGCCTACATGGTCTTGGACGCGGAGGTATTCTTAAGGAGGTGGCAGCAAAGGTCGCGTAGCCGCAACCGACCGTCGCAGGTGGCGCAGTCGCTTTGCGTAGCAGTGGGATTGCGCGAGAGTATTTCGGATGGGAGTCCTGTCAATTCGCCCTACTAGATCTGGGCGTTTTGCAAGCAGTGCCTCCACCGTAAGGTCACGGTAGATCGCATGCACATAGGCGTGTGCAGCCAGCTTCGAAACGCGGAAAAGAACGCATGACGAACATCAATCTTAGCTACCAGTCCATTTGATGCATGCGCACAGCGAACCATCGCCGATCAAAACAAGAAATAGAGAACGCTGGCCCGAGACGTCGAGATTTCCAGATGATACGAGGAATGAAGCCGATGGCGCGGATGGTCGTAGCAATAAGGCGCGCGCTCGCCATGTGCGATCTCGACCGGTGCTGCGCAATCTGGTGGCTCTATCGTCTCCATTTCGGATTCACCGGCGACGTGATGTTGGGGCTCGCCGCGGTCTCGGTTGCTCAGGAGAGATCCCGCTGCGGAGTTTAGGAATCGTGGCGTCAAGCGCCTTCCATACGGGCTCGGCCGCATAACCTGCCGCAGGTTACACGTTTGGCTGGCGGACAAAGGCGTTGCTCAACGCCAATCGCCTCAAGTCTCTTCCAGCCAACCGACCGCAAATCACATCGAGTACCGGCGGGCAGCGCGGGGCACTGATGGTGCCCGCCAACGCGATCAGCAGGCCGCGAAGGTCGGACATGTGCTCGCACTTCACACCTAAAGTCGAAACTGTTGACGGATGATGCTGCCCATAGCCGAGTTGTGAGTAGCCGAACGGTGGCGCAAGCGATCGTCGAGGATTTACGTACTGCGACGATGAGCAAGACGGCCGCTGCGCAACATGCCACCCTTACTAAGAACTGATTGTCAGGTTTGCGGCGGACGTTCAAAAGTCGACACTTGCACGGGTCGGAACGCCTGGAGAACCTCCAATTTTCAAGCGGCACGCTGCTTGCACCATCGAAAGCCAGCGGACGCAGTTCCCGCATGCCCGCTCTTTGAAGCCGAGTACGCATCTGCCGAATGCTTCCACTCACCTGGCAAGGCGCCCAAGTCCGGCTGGCTAACTTCAGGACAACTCCCATGAAAAATTCGCTTTTTCTCGTAGCGTCGCTATCCATGAGCTGTTTGATGGCCGCGGGACCGTCCCAGGCGCTAGCGTCTGCGAGCGGGGCTGAGGATCCTTTTCTTTGGCTTGAGGAAATCGAAGGGCCGCGCGCATTGGCTTGGGCTCACACCGAGAACGACAAGACACTCAGTGCCCTCCAATCTGATCCACGTTACCAGCGCTTCTACGGGGAAGCGCTCCACGTTCTTCAGGCCAAGGACCGGATTCCGTACGTCTCATTGGGGCGGCGCGGTCTCGATAATTTCTGGCAGGATAAGAATCAGGTGCGCGGCGTCTTGCGGCGTACGACGCTTGAAAGCTATCGCACCCAGAGTCCTCGATGGGAGACCATCCTCGATGTGGATGCTCTCGCTGACGTGGACAAGAAGAACTGGGTTCTTAAAGGGGTGAGCTGCCTTCCGCCCGAAGAGCGCCTATGCTTGCTCAGCCTATCCGAGGGCGGAAAGGACGCTGTGTTCGTTCGAGAGTTCGACGCAACCGCCAAAACCTTCATCACGAACGGCTTCGCACTTCCCGAGGGAAAACAGGAGGTCACTTGGGTAAATAAGGACACGGTCCTGATTACACGAGATTGGGGCGAAGGGACCATGACGCAAGCCGGTTACCCTTTCGTTGTGAAGGAGCTCAAGCGCGCTCAGTCACTCGCGGAAGCGCACGAGGTCTTCCGTGGCGAGCCGACCGATGTCGCGGCCGCACCATTCGTGCTGCGCGACAGTGAAGGCACGATCCATGCGATCGGCGCTGTCCGCAGCGTCAGTTCGTTCGAGCATGAGTATGTTCTCTTTGGGGCCAAGCCGACTAAGCTCAATCTGCCAAAGAAGGCGACCATCGGGGGGATCGCGAGTGGTTGCCTGCTGGTGACGCTAAAGGAAGACTGGATGCCACCGTCTGGAGACATCCCCTTCTCAGCCGGGTCGATCATCTCGTATGACCTGGCCGAATGGAAGCAGGATCCGCTGCGCGCCAGACCCACGCTCGTTTTCAAGCCGGGGCCTCGACAAGCGCTCAGCAGATTCACCGCCACAAGAAACTTGTTAATCCTAACGATTCTTGACAACGTTCAGAGTAGGGCGTTCCTCTACAAGTACCATCAGGGCGCCTGGCAGGCCACGCCGATCCCGCTTCCAGAGAATGCGAGTGTCGGTCTGGCTGCGGCATCGCATGAAACGGACGAGGCTATGTTCACCGTCTCCAGCTTTCTTGGCCCGACGATGCTCTGGTACTTCGACGCTGCAACCGAACGCCTTGAGACACTGAAGGCGTCACCTCCTAGGTTCGACGCCTCGAGACTTGTCGTCGAACAGTACGAGGCAATCTCGCGTGATGGCACCCGCATTCCGTACTTTCTGCTACGACCCAAGAGCGCAAGATTTGACGGATCAACTCCGACGCTTCTGTATGGCTATGGTGGGTTTCAGACTCCGCTCGTCCCCTCTTACGTGGGCCTCACCGGACGACTCTGGCTCGAGCAGGGCAACGCGTACGTTGTCGCGAACCTGCGGGGCGGCGGTGAGTTCGGGCCACAATGGCACCAGACTGCCCAACGAGCAACAAAGCAGCGCACATGGGATGATTTTATCGCCGTCGCGGAGGACTTGATCCGTCGCAAGATCACTTCTCCCCGCCGGCTGGGCGTAGTCGGCGGTAGCCAAGGAGGCCTGCTGGTAGGGACCGCAATCACCCAACGACCTGACTTCTTCAATGCGGCCATCTTACAGGTTCCGCTGTTCGACATGGTTCGGTTCACCAAGCTGGGCGCCGGAGCCTCCTGGATCGGCGAGTATGGCGATCCCACCATTCCCGAACAGCGCAAGTGGCTCGAGGCCTACTCGCCCTATCAGAAGTTGGTGCCAGGCAAGACCTACCCGGCCCCCTTCATTCTTACCTCCACCACGGACGACCGTGTGCATCCAGCGCATGGCCGCAAGGCAGCGGCGAGGCTCGCTGCGTTGGGCCAACCGTATCTCTACTATGAGAATACCGACGGGGGGCATAGCGCCGCCGCCAATCTCATTGAACAGGCACGCCGGATCGCTTTAGAATATACTTATGCATTCCGGCGGCTTGTTGATGAGTGATGTCGAGGACTAAGATCTACTTCAATGATGACGCTTGGCGGACGACGTTATCGGCAGCGGCGTCAGCAAGCCCGTCTTTGCTCATTCTCCGCAGACTATGGTATGTCCCTGGGGATGAATCCGAGCGATCAGCTACGCCCTCAGTCTCGCCTATCAGTCCGGATAGGTCACTCAAGGCCGATTTCTCGTTAATAGCCACGAGGCAATTCGGGTGAATAGCCCTCAGGGCAAACCGGTGCGTTAGCCTCTCGATCCCGTGGCTAACTTCATTGGCAGTGCGGATGCGGATGCGGATGGGGACAGCGCCTTTCTCATCCAGTCCCCTCGATAGGCGCCAAGTCGCATCCGCGCTGCTTTCCATCTATTGCTCACCTGCGTTATGTCGCTCAGTCGTGCGATGCTGTAATTCTCTCGCATCACACAGCCTACAATTTAAGTGTGCAATCGTCATCTAATTCGTTTTCGTCAATCCGCAGGCTTCCCCGGTTGAAGGCTTACTGGAATTCCACAAATGCACTCCGACAATCGACCGAAACGCGGAGTGCGACGAACATGGCAGTACAATATGCAGGCGGAGGTATGGGCGGGCGCAAAGCACCGAATTCGCAATTTGACGCCACAGCAGACCAGCCCTCTAACGGGGGGCGGAGTATCTACGATGGTATGGTCCGCAACCGACAATGTCTCACTGTTCAGCAGCCTGAGAGCTGTCTGAGTGATTGCAGGAATTTCCGTGGCAAATTGAGCGGGTATTGATAGCCCACACGTACCATTGACCGACTGCGCAAAGGCCTGTCAGTTGCGGTAAGCTGTCACAGATACAGAGCCCTTTGGGGTTAACGGGATGTGGCAGGGACAGCGCTATTGCTCCAGATCGATCAGCGCCGAGTCATCTTTCCGCTAGTCTCAACGGCAGTGCGTGGGCGGCGGCGATCAAGGTGAGACCTTAGCGACAATCAGGATGAGACTGCGCCGATGGGCACGGACCGAAGGGAGGGCGTAGCCCGACCGGAGGACCGTCCCATCGGCGTCGCGCTTTTCGGACCGATCTGGCGGCCGGGTGCGGCTGGTGCAAGCTGTTGATTCGTCTCGACAAGAGGGAATCGATGTGGTCTGAGCCCCTCGCTTCATCCAGCAATAGGGAGAGTCCCGGTGACATTTGAGCCCATCAGGCTCGGCGGAGCAACGGGGCGGGGCGCGGAGCCCTCGGGATAGCGCAGCGTCCCGCCCCGTTGCGGCCCAGGATCGCTGCGATTCGGTCGGTGTGAGGTTGCCCAGCGCACTGTGCGGCCTGGCGTTGTTGTACAACAAGGCTCAAGAACGCCCACAGGATCGTTCTTCGCGAGGTTCTTTATCGACATCATCCCTGGTTTGGTCGCCGAGTTTGCGTTCATGGAAGGGTCGAGAAGGCTGATGATGTCGCTTTCCGCTGCTCTCTTGATGGATCGAAAATAGATCGTTGCCTGGAAGTTCCAGCGTGGATGTTCGACCGGACGGCATGCCCTGACGCTGAGCCTTTGACAGCTCAGCCGTTTGTCGGCATTGACGCACTTGCTGCGCTCTCTACGCTTCTCGGTCTGGCGTTGAAGGATCGAACGCCATCAGCTGCCCTGCTTTCTGGCGCATCCAGAGCCTCTCACGACCAGAATCGGGGAGAGACTCATGTCACGGCAGACGGCAGTGCCAGCGAGCGGATACCGACACAATCGACAACCGCGGCCGCAGCAGCAGACGGATCTGTTCGGGAGTGGCCTGTCGAACGGCGCCGTCGGCGCGCCCACATGGCTGGATCTGCCCGCAGAAGCGCGGGCAGCGCTCACGAGCCTGATGACGCAGTTGATCCTCGACCATGCAGCGATGACAGCGACGCCGCCCGTGAAGGAGGTCGATCATGATCTCTGACAAGGTCAGGCCTCATCATTTGGAGCGCAAGGCGATTCTTTACGTGCGTCAGTCTTCGGCCCATCAGGTGTTGCACAATCGCGAGAGCAGCGCGCTGCAATACGCCATGCGAGACCGGCTGACGGCACTCGGGTGGTCAGAGATTGAAGTGATCGATGATGATCTCGGTCGTTCAGCCGCCGGCGGCATACAACGCGCCGGATTCGAGCGAATGGTGGCGGAGGTCTGCCTCGGCAAGGTTGGTGCGGTTTGCGCCCGCGAGGTCTCGCGCTTCGCCCGCAACAGCCGGGATTGGCAGCAGCTCATCGAGATGTGCCGCGTGGTCGATACCGTTCTGGTCGATCAAGAGACCATCTATGCGCCAAGGCACGGCAACGACCGCCTGCTGCTCGGGCTCAAGGGCAGCCTCAACGAGTACGAGCTGGATCTGTTGCGCCAGCGCTCGCTCTCGGCCCGCTACGAGAAGGCGCGCCGGGGCGAGTTGGTTGTGACAGCGCCGGTCGGCTTCGTGAAGGCCGGCGACCGTTATG
>NZ_PTFE01000089.1:0-32521 GCF_002936975.1 Bradyrhizobium sp. AC87j1 | reverse complement strand
ACACCTCCAACGGCAAGCACGAGATGCGCAGCGAGCCCGTCGTCAGCGTGGACTCACTGTCGCCGTCCGATACGGCACGTTCGCTGCTCGGGCGGCTGTCGGCCGATGCGTCGAGGGCGGCGTCGTAAGGTCTCGTGCCCCGGGCGCAGCGCAGCGCCCTTCGCGGTGCGCTGCTGAACCGGGGCCCACCATTGCCTCCAAGAACTGGGTCCCGGCTCTGCGCTCCGCTTCGCTGCGCTTGTCCGGGACACGATAATCCTCACGCCGCCTTCTTGCTCTCCGCGAGCTGCGCCAGCTGGCGCATGATCTCCGTCGTCCCAACGAGACGCTCTTCCGGCGTCTCCCAATCCTGCAGGAATACCACCTTCATGTCGGGCCGCACCTTGGCGGCCTGGCCGTAGCTGCGGATGAACGAGACCAGGCGGTCGGGATAGGCGAAGGAATTGTCGCGGAAGGCGATGACGGCGCCCTTCGGGCCGGCATCGATCTTCCCGACATTGGCACGGCGGCAGAACGCCTTGATCGCGGCGACCTTGAACAGATAGCGCACCTCGTCCGGCAGCACGCCGAAGCGATCGCGCATCTCCGCGCCAAAATTCTCGATCTCCTCCTCGGTGTCGAGATCGGCCAGGCGCCGGTACAGCGACAGCCGTACCGAGAGATCGCCGACGTAATCCTCCGGAATGAGCACGGGCATGCCGATGGTGATCGACGGCGACCAGCGGTCGGCGGCGGGCTCGGAGACGCCGGCCTTGAGGTTGACGATCGCCTCCTCCAGCATCGACTGATAGAGCTCGAAGCCGACCTCCTTGATATGGCCGGACTGCTCCTCACCGAGCAGATTGCCGGCGCCGCGGATATCGAGATCGTGCGAGGCGAGCTGGAAGCCCGCGCCCAGCGTCTCCAGCGATTGCAGCACGGTGAGCCGGCGCTCGGCCTGCGCCGTGATCTTCTGCTGCGCCGGCAGCGTGAACAGCGCATAGGCCCGCAGCTTGGAGCGGCCGACGCGGCCGCGCAGCTGATAGAGCTGGGCCAGACCGAACATGTCGGCGCGGTGCACGATCAGCGTGTTGGCGTTGGGGATGTCGAGGCCGGATTCCACGATCGTGGTCGACAGCAGGATGTCGAACTTGCCGTCGTAGAACGCGGTCATGATGTCCTCGATCACCGCGGGCGGCATCTGCCCGTGCGCGACCGCGACCTTCATCTCCGGCACGTTCTTGTCGAGGAAATCCTTGACCTCGGCGAGGTCGTCGATGCGCGGCACCACGTAGAACGCCTGGCCGCCGCGATAGCGCTCGCGCAGCAGCGCCTCGCGGATCATCAGCGGATCGTGCGGGGCGACGAAGGTGCGCACCGCGAGGCGATCGACCGGCGGCGAGGCAATGATCGAGAGCTCTCGGACGCCCGTCAGTGCCAGTTGGAGCGTGCGCGGAATCGGCGTTGCCGACAGCGTCAGCACGTGCACCTCGGAGCGCAGCGCCTTCAGCCGCTCCTTGTGAGTGACGCCAAAATGCTGCTCCTCGTCGACGATGACGAGGCCGAGATCGCGGAACTTGATCGCCTTGCCGAGCAACGCGTGTGTGCCGACGACGATGTCGACCGAACCGTCGGCGATGCCCTTCTTGACCAAATTGAGCTCCTTGGTCGCGACCAGGCGCGAGGCCTGCGCCACGTTGACCGGAAAGCCCTTGAAGCGCTCGGTGAAGGTCTTCGCGTGCTGGCGTGCGAGCAGCGTGGTCGGCACCACGACCGCGACCTGCTTGCCTTCGAGCGCGACGGCAAAGGCCGCGCGCAAGGCAACCTCGGTCTTGCCGAAACCGACGTCGCCGCAGATCAGCCGATCCATGGGACGGCCGAGTTCGAGATCCTTCAGCGTGGATTCGATCGCGCCTAGCTGGTCCTCAGTCTCGTCATACGGGAAGCGCGCGCAGAACTCGTCGTACAGGCCCTGCTGCACCGGCAGCTTGGGCGCCTCGTGCAGATGGCGCGCGGCGGCGATCTTGATCAATTCGCCCGCGATCTCGCGAATGCGGTTCTTGAGCTTGGCCTTGCGGGTCTGCCAGCCGCCGCCGCCGAGGCGATCAAGCTCGACCGTGGTCTGGTCGGAGCCGTAGCGCGACAGAAGCTCGATGTTTTCGACCGGCAGGAACAGTTTTGTTTCGGCCGCATAGTGCAGTTCGAGACAGTCATGCGGCGCGCCCGCGACGTCCAGCGTTTGCAGGCCGACGAAGCGGCCAATGCCGTGATCGACGTGCACGACGATGTCGCCGGCGGCAAGGCTCGTGATCTCCGAGATGAAATTGTCGAGCTTGCGGCTGGCCTTGCGCGGCCGCACCAGGCGGTCGCCCAAAATATCCTGCTCGCTGATGAGCGCGATCTCGTCGGTCTCGAAACCGCTTTCGAGGCCGAGCACCGCGAGCATGGTCTCGTTGCGCGGGGTGGCCTGCACCGTTCGCCAGCTGTTGACGCTGGTGGTGTGGGCCAACTTGTGGTCGCGCAACATCGAATTCATGCGGTCGCGCGAGCCTTCGCTCCAGAGCGCGATCACGACCTTCTTGCGCTGGGCGTGCAGCGCCATCACGTGGCTGACCACGGTTTCGAATACGTTGACTGTCGTGTCGTTGCGTTCCGGCGCGAAATCGCGGCCCTTGCGGGCACCGGCGTCGATGACACTGGTCCCGTCAGCCGGAACCGAGAACTGCGTCAGCCGCAGCAGCGGCATGTCGCTCTCGCGCTTGGTCCATTCCTCGCCGGTCAAATAGAGCCGGTCCGGCGGCAGCGGCTTGTAGATGGCGCCGCCGCCGGGATGCTCCATCGCATCGCGGCGCGCCTCGTAGTAGTCCTGGATCTGCTTGAAGCGCTCGCGGACGGCGTCCTCGGCCTGCGGCTCGATAGCGATGGGCGCGCCTTGCAGATAGTCGAACAGCGTGTCCATCCGGTCCTGGAACAGCGGCAGCCAGTGCTCCATGCCGGGATGGCGGCGGCCTTCACTGACGGCCTCGTACAGCGCATCGTCGCGCTCGGGCGCGCCGAACTCGGCGACATAGCCCATGCGGAAGCGGCGGATCGTGTCGGTGACGAGCTGGAATTCCGAGATCGGCACCAGATCGAGCGAGCGCATGTCGAGCAGCGTGCGCTGGGTCTCGGCGTCGAAGGAGCGGATTGATTCCAGGCTGTCGCCGAAGAAGTCGAAGCGGACGGGCTGATCGAGGCCGGCCGGAAACAGGTCCAGAATGCCGCCGCGCACGGCGTATTCGCCGGGCTCGCGCACGGTCGAGGAACGGTTGTAGCCGTTGTGTTCGAGCCAGGCGACGATGGTGTCCATCGGCACCACGTTGCCGGGCGCGACCGAGAGCGCCTGCGCCGCGACGAGCTCGCGCGCCGGCACGCGCTGCACCACCGCATTCACCGTGGTAAGCACGATCAGCGGCTTGTCGCTGCCGGTGAGCGAGGCCAGCCGCGCCAGCGTGGTCAGGCGTTGTGCCAAAATGCCGCCATGCGGCGAGACGCGGTCATAGGGCTGGCAGTCCCAGGCCGGGAACTGGAGCACCGGCAGATCGGGAGCGAAGAACTGCAGCGCGCGTTCGAGCTGCTGCATGCGCGGGCCGTCGCGACAGACCACGGCAAGGCTGACGGCCGGCTTCTTCGGCCGCGCCGCGATGGCGCGGGCGAGATCGGAGACGACCAGGCCTTCGGCGCCTTCCGCGACATTGGCAAGCGTCAGCACACGGCCGGGCGCAAGCAGCTCGGCCGGAGATTTCATCCCCTGCTTCATGCGTCGCGGTCCGCGATCGGATAGGCCTTGATGCGGGCAAACAGCGCCCCGGTGACATCAGCCGGCAGCACCTTGTCACCGGTGATGGCGGCATAGAGATCGGGATCGTTGACCTCGAGCAGGGCCTCGAGCTCATCGAGCTCGGCGTCGGACAAGTTGCCGATCTCGGCATCCGCAAAGCGGCCGAGGATCAGGTCCATCTCGCGCGTGCCGCGGTGCCAGCAGCGGAACAAAAGCCGCTTGCGGCGATCGTCCAGCCCGCTGCTCGATCGTGTCGTTCCCGTCATGTCTCAAATCCAGTCAAACGCAGAAAGCCCGGACGTGCCGGGCGGGGCTGATATAGCCATTCGGGGTGGCCGTGTCAGCCCTTTGTTATTGCAATTGTTTGGGGACCGTCATTGCCGGGCTTGACCCGGCAATCCATCGTCATTGAAAAGATGGATGCGCGGGTCAAGCCCGCGCATGACGAATGTTGCGAGAATGCGCCCCAGCCTGCTCAATCCGCTGTTTGCTCCCGTGACCAGCCTGCCCGGCGTCGGTCCGAAGCAGGACAAGCTGCTGCAGTACCTGCTCAGCCGCAGCGAGACGCCGCGGCTGGTCGACCTGCTGCTGCATCTGCCGAGCCAGGTCATCGACCGCCGCGCCCGGCCGAAGATCCGCGACGCCGCGGTCGGAACCATGGTGACGCTGGAGGTCACCGTCGACCGCCACCGCCCGCCTCCGCCCCGCAACGCGCGCGCGCCCTATCTCGTCTATGCCAGCGACGACACCGGCGACGTCGTGCTGACCTTCTTCCGCGCCAAGCCCGGCTATGTCGAAAAACTACTGCCAATGGGGGAGAAGCGCTACGTCTCCGGCACGCTGCAGATGTACGACGGCATCCCGCAGATCGTGCATCCCGACCGCGTGCTGGACGAGGAGGCAATCGCAAAGCTCTCCGGCATCGATCCGGTCTATCCGCTGACGGAAGGCCTGGCGCTCGGCTCGCTCCGCCGCGCGATCGCGCAGGCGCTGCAGAAGCTGCCGGCCTTGCCGGAGTGGATCAGCCCGGAGGTGATGCGCCGCTGCAATTTTCCTGCGATCACCGAGGCGCTCAACCGCGTGCATCAGCCGGTTCAGCTCACGGACATTTTGCCTGACCAGCCGTTCTGGTCGCGTCTCGCCTTTGACGAGCTTTTGGCCGGCCAGCTCGCGCTCGCTCTGATCCGCGCGCAATTGCGCCGGCCAGCTGGCGTGCGCAACGCCGGCGATGGTCACCTGCGCAGCAAGATCATCGACGCCCTGCCCTATGCATTGACGCTGTCCCAGCGTGACGCGGCCGCGGCGATCGCCAGCGATCTGCAACAACCCGTACGCATGTTGCGCCTGCTCCAGGGCGACGTCGGCTCCGGCAAGACCGTGGTTGCGCTACTCGCGGCCGCGGCGGTCACGGAGGTCGGCAAGCAGGCGGCGCTAATGGCGCCCACCGAAATCCTGGCCCGCCAGCACATCAAGACCATCGCCCCGCTCGCCGAACGGGCCGGCATGCGGGTCGCGATCCTCACCGGCCGCGAAAAGGGCAAGGAGCGGCGCGAATTGCTGGCGCAGCTCGAAGCCGGCGAGATCGACCTCCTGGTCGGCACCCACGCCCTGATCCAGGACGACGTGATCTTCCACGACCTCGCCCTCGCCATCGTCGATGAGCAGCACCGCTTCGGCGTGCGCGAACGGCTCGCGCTGACGTCGAAGGGCGAGGCGGTCGACGTGCTCGTGCTGAGCGCGACGCCGATCCCGCGCACGCTGGTGCTGACCTATTTCGGCGACATGGACATTTCCGAGCTGCGCGAAAAGCCGGCCGGCCGCCAGCCGATCGAAACCCGCACCATCTCGATCAGCCGCCTCGCCGAGGTCACGGACAGCATCGGCCGCGCGCTGCAGGCGGGCAAGCTGGTCTACTGGATCTGCCCGCTGGTCGAGGAATCCGAGGCCGAAGGCACCGAGCACCTCACCAACGCGACCAAACGTTTCGAAAGCCTGCAGAAGCGGTTCGGCGAGCGCGTCGGCCTCGTCCACGGCCAGATGAAGGGCGTCGAGAAGGACCGCGTGATGGGCCAGTTCGCCGCCCACGAGATCGGCCTTCTGGTCGCGACCACCGTGGTCGAGGTCGGCGTCGATGTGCCGGCGGCGACCATCATGGTGATCGAGAATGCCGAGCGTTTTGGCCTCGCCCAGCTGCACCAGCTGCGCGGCCGGATCGGACGCGGCTCGGAGGCCTCGACCTGCCTGCTACTCTACTCCGAGCCGCTCGGCGAGATGTCGAAGGCGCGGCTGAAGGTGATCCGGGAGACCACTGACGGTTTTCGTATCGCCGAGGAGGATTTGAAGCTGCGCGGCGAAGGCGATGTGCTTGGCGTGCGCCAGAGCGGCCTGCCCGGCTACCGCATCGCGCGCTCGGAGGTCCACGGCCAGCTCATCACCCAGGCGCGCGACGAGGCGCTGCGCGTCCTTAAGGACGATCCAAAGCTGAAGGGCGAGCGCGGCGAGGCGCTGCGGTGCCTGCTGTATCTGTATGAGCGCGACGAGGCAATCCCGCTGATTGGGGCGGGCTGAGGATGAGCCTGACGTCTCCTCCTCGTCATTGCGAGCGCAGCGAAGCAATCCAGGCCGTCTCCATGGAAAGATTCTGGATTGCTTCGCTGCGCTCGCAATGACGCATGGACACAGACCCGCGCATTTCGACCAAACTGTGGAAGCGAGGGTGCGGGCGACTAGGGTTTCTTCTTCGCGATCCCCGCAGCAAACCCCTTCATCAGCGCCGCATCCGCCGCCTCGCCATTTGCATCCTCGGCGAGATGCTCGAACCATCTTGCAAGACCTTCATAGATCTGGCTGGCCGGATGATCAGGGCCGAGGAAGCCGGAAATCTCGCGCATCTCGGCAACCCAGCGATAGGCCTTCGGGATCATGTCGGGCAGCGCGACTTCGAGCCGCGCCAGGACCGCCGGCTGGCTCAGCGCCAGTTCGTCACGCAACGCGTCCGCTGCGCCCGCTTTCGTCGCCGCAACCACCATGGCCGAGCCGATGCCGGCGAGGCCCTTGACGATGCCGGCGTAGGACATTTTCAGAGCGGACGCCGCGCCGACCGGGCCCTCGACGATGCGCACGTCGAGGCCGAAATCCTTCAGTACCGCAACATCCTTGGCGTGCTCCCCGGACAGGTAGAAGGCCGGGCTCTTACCGCCGGGCTGCGGCGGAAAGCCGATGATGCCGCCATCGACGAACGGCGCCTGCGCCGAGCCGATGATCTCCTCAATTCTCTGCACGGTATCGACGTTGACGGCGTTGCAATCGACCACGATTGGCTTCTTCTCGCGCCTGACGATCAGCGCGGCCAGCCGTTCAGCCAGCGCGACGGCTTCGCCCGGCGGCACGATCGAGAGGATGATGTCGACGCCCGCAATTTGATTGTCATCGGCGCCGACCATGCCGGCATCCGCCGCGCGTTTCCGCGTCGCCTCGCTCCGCCCTTCCAAAGACGTCAGCACGCGCGCGCCGTGCTCACTGAGGCGGCGGGCGACGGCGCTGCCCATGGCGCCGGGTGCGAGGATCGCAATGGTCTTGGACATCATGTACTCCAGATCGAATTCCGAGCGAAGCGCTCAGGCGAACCGGAGACTATCAGAGGATGCGAACGCGCGCGTGACCGGCGGCCTTCCCGCAGCGGAATGGCCCTACTCCACCTTCGCAGGCTCGGGCTGAAGCGCCGACGCGTTGGCGATGCGCGCAGCATTGGCCATGCCCGCAAGTGCCGCGGCCTTTTTGGGGTCGGGTGCCGAGCCCGGCTGCACCACGCCGGCCGACATGATCAGCGTCGCCGCATCCTCGGCGGTGAGATCGACCTCGATGATCTTGCTCTTGGGGACATAGAAGAAGAAGCCGGTGGTCGGGTTCGGCGAGCACGGCAGGAACACCGAGACGTGCTCCTCCTGCCCCGGCAGGTTGCGCGCGATGTCCTCGTTCGGCGATTGCGAGATCAGCACGATCGACCACATGCCCGGCGAGGGAAACTCGACCAGCCCGACTTTGCGGAAGCTCGAGCCCTTGCCGGAGAACAGCGTCTCGAACACCTGCTTCAGGCCGCGATAGATGGCGCGCACCGCCGGGATCCGGCCGAGGAACGTTTCGCCGACATCGACCAGCGTGCGGCCGATCAGATTGGCTGCGAGGAAACCGACCAGCGTCAGCGTGAAAAATGCGACGACCAGTCCCCAGCCGGGAACGACATACGGCAGATAGGTTTCCGGCCGATAGGCCAGCGGCACGAACGGCCGCACCACGCCGTCGACCCAGGTGACGAACCACCAGACCAGATACAGGGTGATGGCGATCGGCCCCGTCACCACGAGGCCAGTCAGAAAATAGTTGCGGAAGCGGCCCATCAGCCCGGTATGCGGTTCCGGCAGGGGATCAAGAGGCGCAGGCGCGTCGTCGCGGGGGGTCATTCGGGTTCCAGGTCGGTCGCAGCACACAAACTAGGGTCTTCTAGCAGGTTTTGGAAGACCGCGACCGACTGTTATCCCTTCTGCCTATTCCACGGTGACCGATTTCGCGAGGTTGCGAGGCTGGTCGACGTCGGTCCCCATGACGACAGCCGTGTGATAGGCGAGCAGCTGCACGGGGACGGCATAGACCATCGGGGTGAAGGCCGCCGCCATGTCGGGCATGACGATGGTGACGAGGGACTCGACGGTCGCCTCTTCCGCGCCCTTCGCGTCCGTCATCAGGATGATGTTGCCGCCGCGGGCGGCGACCTCCTGCATGTTTGACACCGTCTTTTCGAACACCCGGTCGTGAGGCGCGATGACGACGACAGGCATGGTCTCGTCGATCAGCGCGATCGGCCCGTGCTTGAGCTCGCCGGCGGCATAGCCCTCGGCGTGGATGTAGGAGATCTCCTTCAGCTTCAACGCGCCTTCGAGCGCCAGCGGGAAGCTGGTGCCGCGGCCGAGATAGAGCACGTCGCGGGACTTGGCGATCCGGTGCGCGAGCTTTTCGATCTGCAGCTCGGTGGTGAGCGCATCCGCCATCAGGCGCGGGACCTCCACCAGGCCGTGAACCAGCTTGGTCTCGTCCTCATCGGACAATTCGCCTCGAGCCTTGCCAGCCGCGATCGCAAGGTTTGCCAGCACCATGAGCTGGCAGGTGAAGGCCTTGGTCGAGGCGACGCCGATCTCGGGTCCCGCGAGCGTCTGCAGCACGGTCTCGCTCTCGCGCGCGATCGTCGAGGTCGGCACGTTGACCACGGCGACCGTGTGCACGCCTTCGGCCTTGGCATAGCGCAGTGCCGCAAGCGTGTCGGCGGTCTCGCCCGACTGCGAGATGAAGATGGCGAGATCGCCCTTGCGCAAGGGCGCCTCGCGGTAGCGGAATTCGGAGGCGACATCGACCTCGACCGGCACGCGCGCAAAGCGCTCGAACCAGTATTTTGCGACGTAGCCGGCATAGCTCGCGGTGCCGCACGCCGTAATGTTGATGCGCTGGATGTTCTTGAAGTCGAAGGGAAGCTTGACCGGCAGCGCGACATGCTCGGTCGCCATGTCGACGTATCGCGCCAGCGTGTGGCCGACCACTTCCGGCTGCTCGTGGATCTCCTTCGCCATGAAGTGGCGATAGTTCGCCTTGTCGACCAGCGAGGTCGAGGCGGCATGCTTGATCTTGTCGCGCTGGACGGCATTGCCGTCCTTGTCGAAAATCGACGCGCTCTTGCGCGTCAACACCACCCAGTCGCCATCTTCGAGATAGCTGATCGTGTCGGTGAACGGGCCGAGCGCGATGGCGTCCGAGCCGAGATACATCTCGCCGTCGCCATAGCCGATCGCCAGCGGCGGCCCGTTGCGGGCGCCGATCATCAGGTCGCCGTCGCCGGCGAAGATGAAGCCGAGCGCGAAGGCGCCGCGGAGCCGCCCCAGCGCCAGCTTGACGGCTTCGACCGGCTTGTTGCCGCGCGTGAGCAAATCGTCGACGAGATGCAGCACGATCTCGGTGTCGGTCTCGGTGTGGAACACCGTGCCCTTCTTCTCGAGCTCCTCGCGCAGCTCGCGGAAATTCTCGATGATGCCGTTGTGGACCACGGCGACGCGCTCGGTCGCGTGCGGATGGGCGTTGTTGACGGTGGGCTTGCCGTGGGTGGCCCAGCGGGTGTGGCCGATGCCGGTGGTGCCCTGGAGCGGCTCGGCTTCCAGCCGCTTCTCCAGGTTCTTCAGCTTGCCTTCGGCGCGACGGCGCTCGAGGTGCTTGCCTTCGAGCGTGGCGACGCCCGCCGAGTCATAGCCGCGATATTCAAGACGTTTGAGCGAATCCACCAGCTGCTCTGCAACCGGTTCGCGCCCGAGAATGCCGACAATCCCGCACATGCGGATCACCTTCCCCCAAATCGTCGAAAAATCGCCTAAACGACACGCCCGGTTTTTAGCGAAAATCCCAGGGAACCATATACTCAATATTTATTGCGGATTGAGACAGCATGGACCGCAACCTGAGCTTCGCCTGCGTCGAATTGGCCGGCCTTAAACCGCGCACGTTAACTTGTTGTCAATATGTTTGACCAACGATTCCCGTGCAGGAGAGCAAAGCCATGAAAGGCTCGTCCGACCGCAAAGGTCTGTCATCGACGTACTTGCGCGCCAGCGAGACCACGGGCACGCATTTGGCGCATTGGCCGCCGCCCCAGCGCGGCAAGGAAAGCAAGCCGGTCTTCCTGAAGCACGCTGAAGGTGAGCCGGCCAAACGCGCCAAGCCGCGCGGCTGGCGCCTGACCCGCGCGATCTTCTCCGAATTCGCCGACGACGAGTAAGACCTACGGACGAAGACCCTCATGGTGAGGAGCGCGAAGCTCGTCTCGAACCATGAAGGTCTGCATCTCGCCCGCGGCCCTCCTTCGAGACGCCCGCTCCAGCGGGCCCTCAAGGATGAGGGCGGACTGTGCTGCGACACAACAGAATAGTGCCTATTTCTCCGGCTTCTTGCCGCCCGTCTTCAGCTCGCGATAGCGCGCAGCGCCGCCTTCGCGGATGGTCTGCTGGTTGCGCTCCAGCGCCATCGCATCGTCAGGCACGTCGCGGGTGATGACCGAGCCCGAGCCGATATAGGCGCCATTGCCGATTTTGACCGGGGCGACCAACGAGGAATTGGTGCCGACGAAGGCGCCCTGCCCGATGACAGTCTTGTGCTTCTTGAAGCCGTCGTAGTTGCAAGTGATGGTGCCGGCGCCGATGTTGGAATTGGCGCCGACGGTGGCGTCACCGATGTAGGAGAGATGATTGACCTTGACGCCGGCCTCCAGCGTCGCCGCCTTGGTCTCCACGAAATTGCCGATGCGCGCGCCGTCGCCGAGCGAGGTGCCGGGCCTCAAGCGTGCATAGGGGCCGATCGAAACGTTCTTCCCGAGCGTCGTCTGCACGATGTGCGAAAAGGAATGGATCACGGTGCCGTCGGCGATCGACACGCCGGGGCCGATCACCACGAAAGGCTCGATCGTTACGTCCTTGCCGAACGCCGTATCTGCGGCGAGATAAACGGTCTCGGGTGCGATCAGCGTGACGCCGGCCTCCATCGCCGCTTTCCGCAAACGCGCCTGCATCACGGCTTCGGCTTCCGCAAGCTGCGCCTTGGTGTTGATGCCGCGCACTTCATCCTCGCTGGTCTCGATCACCACGGACTCCCATCCCTGTTCGCGGACGACGCCGACGGCGTCGGTCAGATAATATTCGCCCTTGGAATTCGCACTGCCGATTTTGTCCAGGATCGCGAGCGCCCGGCGACCGTCGATCGCCATCACGCCGGCATTGCACAAATCGATCTTGCGCTCCTCTTCGCTGGCATCGGCCTGCTCGCGGATCGCGACCAGGCGTTCGCCCTCGACGATGAAGCGGCCATAGCCGGTGGGATCGGCGGCGCGAAAGCCGAGCGCGGCAATCGCGGCGCCCCTGGCGAGCGGCGCGCGCAGCCGCGCAAAGGTCTCGGCCGAGATCAGCGGCGTATCGCCGAAGGCAACAAGGAGATCGTCCACGCCCCGCGCGATCGCCTCGCGCGCCGCCAGCACCGCATGCGCGGTGCCGAGCCGCTCGGCCTGCACGAAGGTGAGCGCGTCGGGCCTGATGCGCTTGGCCTCGTCCGCGACGGCCTGGTGATCGGGGCCAATCACGACCGCGAGCGAGGTGCCGGTTCCCTGGGGCGCCGCGGCGAGCACGTGGGCGAGCAAGGTCTGGTGGGCTACCGGATGCAGCACTTTCGGCAGGCTCGATCGCATGCGCGTGCCTTCGCCGGCGGCGAGCACAATCGTGAGGCTGGAACGGGCGGTCATCGAAATCCTGTCAGATAAGGCCGAATCAATTGGCGCGACGGGCGGGCAGCCCCCCTCAAAAGCTCTTCCTTGCTACCCCCGCAAACGCCCGGAATTCAAGTGCGACACGCTTTTCCTGTTAATGTTCCCTGATTGATTCGGGGAAGCCGGACAGGGCTGGGCACTTAACGTTCATGGCAAAGGATTCCGACCCACTGGCGGATGCCTTCGGCACCAAAGAGACCGGCGGGCTGTTCTCCGGACTTTTGGCCGAGGAAAGCGCGTTCGACCGCCGCATGATGTGGCGGCTGGGCTCTTGGGGCGTTGCGGCGGTAGGCGCCGTCGTCATCGCGGTGATGGCCAACCAGGCCCAGCTCGGATGGCGGCGCGACCAGGTCGCGTCCGCCGATCTCGCGCACCAGGCGGAGCGGCTCCAGGCGCTGGCCAAGGAGAGCCAGAACGAGGCCCGCCGGCTCGCGGCCGCCATCGAGACGCTGAACACGGATCGCGACCGGCTCTATTCGCGTGTCACCGTGGTCGAGCAAGGGCTCGATTCCGTTACCGGCGCTATCGCCAAGCAGCCCACCACACCACCGCAGCCCGGCAAGCCGCAGGATGCCGCGCCGACGGCGCCCAGCGTCGCGCCGGTCGCCTCGACCCCCGCCTCCGCCGGCGACAAGCCCCGCACCGAGGCCGCCAAGGACACGCCCAAGGAAACAGTCAAGGAAACGGTCAAGGATACGCTCAAGGAAGTTGCAAAGGAGCCGTCGAGCCTGCCGCCACAGACCGCGGCCGCCGCCTCGCTCGTGCAGCAGCCGCTGGCAACGAATTCTGCGCTTCCGACCATACCGCTGGTGCCGTCCAAATCGATCATGGCGCCGCCCGATCCGGCCGCGTCGAAATTGATTCAACCCGAGACAAACGAGAAGGCCGCCGAGAAGAAGGTAGAGCCAGCGCCCGCCCCGACCGAAGCCGTCGCGATGGCCGCGAAGGCACCAGAGGCAGCCGAGGCCGAATCCCCCGCCATCGCGGTCCAGCAGACACGTTTCGCGATCGACCTCGGCGGCGCCAATTCGATCGACGGCCTGCGCGCGCTCTGGCGCGGCCTGAGCAAATCCAATCCGGAAATCGCAGCACTGCGACCGATCATCATGATCAAGGAAGGCAACACCGGGCTCGGCATGCAGCTTCGCCTGGGTGCCGGTCCGCTGGTCAACGCCGCCGCCGCCGCAAAATTCTGCGCGAGCCTCGCCGAGAACGATCGTCACTGCGAGACCACGGTCTTCGACGGCCAGCGCCTGTCGATGCGCGGCGGTTCGGAGAAGGGACAGGAGAAGTCCCAGGACAGAGTTCAAGAGAAGAACGCCGAGAAGAACCAGGACGCGGTCCCGCAAGCCGAAACCGCGCCGACCGCAAAGCCCGAAAAGCCGCAGCGCCGCCGCAGCTACTCCTCCAAGCGCTCGTCGAAGCGCGAAGAGCCCGCGCCCCCGCCTGCGGCACAGCCGGCGCCGGCGAAGCCGGAGACCGCGTCTGCGTCCGCGGGATCGACGCTGTCGTCGTTCTTCAGGCGGTAAACATTGCGCCTGAACGGGCGGTGAATGCCGAAGTGTTTTTGCGCGCGCCGATGAACCTAAATTTCGGTCGAGAAGCGAAACCACCCGCCAATTGCCAAGTTGTCCCGGTCGTGAACCGGAGCGGCCGATGTGAGAAATCACGCGCGCCCGCCTCCATGACCTCGGGAGAAACCCACGTGAAGACATTGATCATCGCAACGGCCGCGCTTCTGGCGGCAGCTCCGGCGCTTGCGCAAACGACGAAATCGCCGGGCGCTTCGAGCAACGCACCGGGTCAGCAAATGCACAACACAAAGAAGCCATCGACGGGACCCGGCGCGTCCGAATACGCCCCTGGTCACCAGACCAATACCACCAAGGGACCGGGCCACTCGGAAAGCGCACCGGGACAGAAGATGCAGAACACCACGGGCTCGAACACCAGCAAGAAGTGATGGTGCGCTCGAGTTCAACTCTGACAGATGGCGTCGACCGGAGTGGTCGGCGCCATCGCCTTGTCGAACGGCGGCTCGCGCTGCCTGATCGCCGATGATCGCTCAGAGTTGCGCGAGCATGCGACCATCGGACGCTCGGATCTCAGCGGCTCTTTCGCACCAAGCGGACGTTTAGTCCCGATCTGCCGGGCGCACGCCAAGCGCCGTCCATCTCCCGGAACCCACGAGCTTCGATGAACGAACTGGATGATGTGCTGAGGCTTCTCGTCGCGGCGGGAACAGGGCTGCTGATCGGCATCGACCGCGACATGAACGACAAGCCGGTAGGAATGCGCACCCTGGCGCTTGTCGCTCTCGGCTCCGCGCTGGTCTCGATCTCCGTGATCGAGTTCCAGAATCTGCGCGACCACCCCGATGCGATCTCCCGGGTCATTCAGGGCGTCGTTGCCGGTGTGCTGACCGGCGTCGGCTTCATCGGCGCCGGCGTCATCCTGCACGACGCCAAGGCGAAGACCGTGCACGGCCTCACGACCGCGGCAACCGTCTGGATTGCGGCGGGCCTTGGAATTGCCTGCGCGCTCGGAGCATGGCTGCTGGTCGCCGCAGCGATCGCCGTCACGCTGCTCGTGCTGTTCGTTCTCGGTTGGGTCGAGCGCCGGCTGGGATTGAAATAGCGGACATACCAAATGATACGGAAGAGGTCCGCGCAAGGCGGCAGTATCCGCGACGAATTTGATTCGGAGCGGAGATGACGGACGCGAATTTTCTGCGGGAGCAACTCGCGTTGATCCGCGAGCTGGCCGAGCAGGCGGATCCCTATATCAGGAAACGCCTGCTCGCATTGGCTGAGAAATACGAGCGACGGATCGCGGACCAGAATCGGGCGACACCAGGCCGACTTTGACAGCCCCTCGCGCACGCCTTGGGCGAGCCGGATCAACAGAAACATCGCCTGCCCTGTTGCCTGCCCGCGCCATCACGACCATATTGCCGCCATGACAAAAAAGCCCTTCCGCCTCTCGCCCTACCAGGTGCAGTTCCTGATCGTCGTCGGCTTCGCGTCCGTCGGCTATGCACTCTACCTGCGCTACCTCGCGATCGAGCTGTCGCAGGTCGCTCTCGCCTGCGACGCCGGGCTGCAGACGATGATCTGCAAGGCGCGGTCGGTCTCGACGGTGCTGTTCAAGAATTCGGTGTTCGGCATCGTCGCGCTGGTGGTTGCGACGCTGAACCTGATGCGGCCGTCGATCGTGCTGCTCACCGTCGGCATCATCGCCGCCGGCCTCGGCATCGTGCTCTACAATGTCGTGCTGTCGGGCCTGGCGATCGGCCTGTTCATTCTTGGGTTTGCTCGGCCCGCGCCCGCCACAGCGTGAGCGCGAACAACAGATAGATCGTGCAGGTCCACAGCGACTGCCAATTGTCGCGGCCTTCGTTGAAGAGCACGAAAACCGCCGACAGCGCCAGCACAGCCGCGAACACCGATTCCGCGATCGGACGCTGGCCGATCTGCGGCCGGTTCAGCATCAAAAGCGCGAACGGCACCACCGCCATCGTCAGCGCGGCGTAGGGGAAATCCTTGTAGCGCGGGTCGAACACGAAGCCGAGCGCGGTCGCCGCCGCGATCACCGCCGTCACCGCGAGCGTCGGACCTAGCACGGCGGTGAGCTTCGACCATTTGCGGCCCTCGCGCGGACCGAGCAGATCGAGGAAGGTCGGAAGGCTGCGGCCGATCACCATCGCCTGCGCGCAGAAGATCGGCGACAGGATACCGGCCGCGAGCAGCGCCCCCCAGAGCAGCCAGCCGCCGATGCCGTAGCTCTCATAATAAAGCTTGTCGGCGCCGATCCCGAGCAGGCTCCCTGCCGTCGTCGCCGAAATGGCGACGCCGAGCCAGGCCGAGAAACGCGGCGTCCACGGCCGCCGGCGCAGTGTGATGAGCGCGACCGCGAACACCAGCACGGAAAGGCCCATGCCGGCGCCCATGTACCATTTCCAGTACGGGAAATTGCTGATCGGCTCGCCCGGCGGATATTTCAAGCTGCGGCGCACCGAGTCGTACAGGCCCCAATAGCCGCCGACGGTGCCTTCCAGCTTGCGCTTCCACGGCTGGTCGTAGGACTCGATCAGATTGACGCGAAACTTCTGCGCCTTCGCTAAGCTGAGGATTTCCGAGACCACCCGCGCCTGGTTGGTGCGCGAGGGCAGCGCGCCGTCGCGCATGCGCCCTTCGCTCGGCCAGCCGGTCTCGCCGATCAGGATTTCCTTGCCCGGAAACGCCACCGCCATGCGCTCGCGGATCGCCTCGACATGGGCGGCGGCGAACTTCGCCTTCACCGGCATATCCTCCCAATAAGGCAGGATGTGAATGGTGACGAAGTCGACGGCGTCGTAGACCTCGCGGTTCTTCAGCCAGAATTCCCAGACGTCGGCATAGGTGACGGGCACGCTGACCTGCGTCTTCACCAGGCGGATGATCGAGACGAGGTCCGCCGTCGTCATCTCACCGCGCAGCAGCACCTCGTTGCCGACGATGACCGCGGTGATGATGGCTGGGAATTCCTTGGTGAGACGAATGGCGAGGGCTGCCTGCTCAAAATTCTTGCTGCGGTTGCTGGAGAGCCAGATACCCTGCAGCACTTTCAGCCCGCCGACCTTGGCAGCGATCGCCGGCACCTGGTCGAGCCCGTTCTCCATCGAATAGGTGCGGACGCAGTCGGTGATTTCCTTGAGCTGGCGCAGATCCTGCTCGATCTGCTCGGCGTCGATATGGGTCCACGCGTTCAGCGGCGTCTGCTCGCCGCGGAACGGCGCGTAGGAGACGCATTGAACCTTCTCGGCGGGATCGATCGGGGCGCGCGCGAGCGTGATCGGCGTCGCCAACCACCACCACACGGCAGCAATCGCACCCAGTGAAACGAGCAGAAGCGCCAGTGGCGTACGAAGAGAAATCGGTTCCGTCCTCCGCGAAGGGTCCGTCGATTACCTGCTTGCACGCCGTCTGCCAAGGGGGTGTCCAAAGAGGGGGTCCAAGCGGGTGTCCAAATGCCGATCCACACTTAAGGATCCGCGCCTGCCCCAAAGGAATTGGGCTGCGGCCGTTCGACCGGGGCCTAGCATCGTGACTTTGCTGGACAAAATTCCAAATACAGGTCATGGACTCCGAAAGACTTTTCCGCCGCATTGGAGACCCATTTGGACGCCATCACCGGCGCGTCCGCGGGATCCTGACGCGGACGGCCAGCGGATACATTGGGGAATTCATGCGGCAACGGGTGTTCGAGTCACGAAATGCGGTCCTGCGGCAGTTCGCCGCCACCTTGGCCGTCTCCTGCCTTCTCGTTCTCGCCGGTCTCGGTGGCGCCTCCGCCCAGAGCGGCACGCCCGCGCCGGACCAGGGCAAGGCCGCCGCCCAGCCCGCCGACGCCGCCAAGGATGCGGCCCAGAACCAGCGCCGTACCGACGAATTCGCCGAAGCCGCCCAGGTCATCAACGGCCCGGCCGGCAATCCCGAATGCGTCTGGCTCGGCCGGCGCGTGGTGCGGCTGATGTGGCGGGATGACCTCGATACCGCGTTCCGCCATCTCGACCTCTACGACCGCTTCGGCTGCCCCGGCGGCCACATCCAGGCCGCCTTCCGCTGCCTGACCCGGTTCGGCGGCCAGATTGATCCCAAGGTCGCCGAGACCCTGGACAGCCGCGTGCACGCCTGCTGGATCAACCCGGCGGCACAGCCGCAGCAGGCGGCGGCGAGCGCCTCGCAGCCGGCGGCGCCGGCATCAGGCAATGCGCAGCCGCAGCCGGCCGCCAGCCCATCGCCCGCGGCAAGCCCGACGCCGGCGCCCCAGAAATAGCCGCGATCGTTTCAGCTGTCGTTCAGGAACGATCGGCCATAGACGCGGTTGGCACCGCCGCGCGTCGTTCGAAAAAGGCCATGCCCTCATAAGGACATGAGGCCATGACAGTTGTGAAACCGTGCGGCGGAGATATGCTCCCTTTGCCGCGGACTTGGTCGGATCTCGGGGTCGGATCCGCTTCCCTGCCCCCTCAGCCCCTTTTGGTTTAGCCGCGATGCGCGTTGTCGCCGCCGTTCTGTTGCTCGTGTCTGCGCTTCACGCAGGGCTATGGGGAATCTTGCGCGACAAGGAACCCGCGCCTGATTTCAAGGGCCTGCTGCCGAGCCTCTCCTATACGCCGTTCGAACCGGGCCATGTCGTCGACCTCAACGGCGACCCCGACAAGATTCGCGCGGACATGAAGAAGCTCTCGACCCTCACGCGGGCGATCCGGTCCTACTCCGCGACGGAGGGCAACGAACTGGTGCCGCCGATCGCGGCCGAGTTCGGCCTCAAGGTCACGGTCGGCGCGTGGATCGACAAGGACGAGGATCGCAACGTGCGGGAGATCAAGGCCGCCATCGAGCTCGCCCGCAAGAACAGCAATGTGATCGGCATCGTGGTCGGCAACGAGGTGATCTTCCGCGGCGAGCAGAAGGTCGAGGTCCTCATCGACAAGATCAAGAAGGTCAAGAGCGCGGTCCGCGTTCCCGTTACGACGGGCGAGATCTGGAACATCTGGCGCGATTTTCCAGACCTCGCTTCCAACGTCGACTTCATCGCCGCTCACGTGCTGCCCTATTGGGAAAACTTCCGCTCGGATCAGGCAGTCGACCAGGCCGTTGATCGCTACAATCTCTTGCGTAACCTGTTCCCCGGCAAGCGCATCGTAATCGCCGAGTTCGGCTGGCCGAGCGCGGGCTACAATCTGCGCAATGCCGATCCGGGCCCGTTCCAGCAGGCGCTGACCTTGCGCAACTTCGTGCCCCGTGCCGAGGCACTCGGCATGGAATACAACATCGTCGAGGCCATCGATCAGCCCTGGAAATTCAACGAAGGCGGCGTCGGTCCGTACTGGGGCATCCTCAATGCCAGCCGCGAGCCGAAATTCGCCTGGACCGGTCCGGTGGAGAATCCGGATTACTGGAAGCTGATGGGCATCGCGCTGCTGGTCGGCGTGCTGCTGTCGCTGCCGATCCTGCGGATCGAAAAGCCGACCGCCAAGCAGGCCTTCCTGCTGTCGGCGACCGCCAACGGCGTCGGCGCCTGGGCCGCGACCGTGTTCGCCTATTGGAACGGCCACTACTTCCTGTTCGGCTCGGCCTTCGCGCTGACGCTCGGCATGATCCTGCTTGTTCCGCTCGTCCTCATTGCGATGGCGCGCATCGACGAGATCGCAGCCGTCGCCTTCGGCCGGTCGCCGCAGCGGCTGCTCAGCAAGGGCAAGCCGGTCGAGAACGTTCCCGAGAATTACTGCCCCAAGGTCTCGATCCACATCCCCGCTTATTTCGAGCCGGTCGAGATGCTCAAGCAGACGCTGGATGCGCTGTCGCGGCTGAACTATCCGAACTACGAATGCGTGGTCATCATCAACAACACGCCGGACCCCGCTTTCTGGCAGCCGATCCAGGACCATTGCCGCGCGCTCGGTGAACGCTTCAAGTTCATCAACGCCGAGAAGGTGCAGGGCTTTAAGGCCGGCGCTCTTCGGATTGCGATGGACCGGACCGCGGCGGATGCCGAGATCATCGGCATCCTCGACGCCGACTATGCCGTCGATCCCGACTGGCTGAAGGACCTCGTGCCTGCCTTCGCCGATGCGCGTGTCGGCCTCGTGCAGGCGCCGCAGGAGCATCGCGACGGCGATCTGTCGATCATGCACTACATCATGAACGGCGAATATGCCGGCTTCTTCGACATCGGCATGGTCCAGCGCAACGAGGCCAACGCCATCATCGTGCACGGCACGATGTGCCTGATCCGCCGCGCGGCGATGGACATGGCCGGCGGCTGGTCGTCCGACACGATCTGCGAGGATTCAGATCTCGGCCTTGCGATCCAGGAGCTCGGCTGGACCACCCACTACACCAACCACCGCTACGGCCAGGGCCTCCTGCCCGACACCTACGAGGCGTTCAAGAAGCAGCGTCACCGCTGGGCCTATGGCGGCCTCCAGATCGTGAAGAAGCACTGGCGCTACTTCCTGCCCGGCAAGAGCCGGCTGACGCCCGACCAGAAGCGCGAATATGGCCTGGGCTGGCTGAACTGGCTCGGCGCCGAAAGCCTCGGCGTGGTCGTGGCGCTGCTCAACCTCGTCTGGGTGCCGATCGTCGCGTTCGCCGACATCGCCATCCCCGACAAGATCCTGACGCTGCCGATCATCGGCGCCTTCATCGTCTCGCTGGCGCACTTCCTGTCGATGTACCGCGCCCGCGTCGCCATCAAGCCCGGCCAGATGCTGGGCGCCATGATCGCGGCCATGAGCGTGCAATGGACGGTGTCGCGCGCGGTGGCGCAGGGCCTCATCACCGAACACATCGCCTTCGCCCGCACCTCCAAGGGCGGCCTGTCCAGGATGTCGATCGAGTTCCAGGCGTTCTGGGAGGCCGTGATCGGCACCCTGCTGCTGATCGGCGCCGGCGTGCTGATCGCCTCCAACAGCTACCGCCAGATCACCGAAATCTACATCTTCGCCGGCGTGCTGGTGCTGCAGAGCCTGCCGTTCCTGGCCGCCGTCGCCATCGCCATCCTCGAGCTCAGCCGCATCAACTCGTTCCAGTTCTGGCGCGACAGCGCGATCCGCACCGCGGAGCTGATCGGCCTGCGCCCGGTCGCGCTGCCGGCCCCCGGTACGCCGCAGCCCGTGCCAAACGAGGTGCGGCGGGAAACCCAGTGACGGGCTGAGGTTCGCCTGCGGCCCTCCTTCGAGACGCCCGCCTCCGGCGGGTTCTCAGGATGAGGTCGTGTTTTGCGAAGATAATGGACCCTCATGGTGAGGGAGCCCGCTAAAACGGGCGCCTCCGGACGATGCTCCGCATCGCCGGGCGAGGCATGCAGGCCGAACTCTTCCGGCGACCTCCCGCAGTTCAGCGTGGATGACGGCCCGCCATTCGGGTTGAAACTCCCCGCCTAACCAGCAGAAGCAGCAAGCAAATCCCCACTCCTGCCAAGACTTTCAGCAACCATCCCCGCTATTGACCTCAGCGCCCCATCACCCTACACAGCGCGGGCCGAAAGCATGATCCGGAAACAGCCGGTTTTCCCCGCGACGCCAGCTTAAGCGTAGCGGCAAGACATGCTTCTCGAATGTCCGACCACGATGGCGATCTCTGACGTGCCATCAGCGGCCATGGGAGCGCGTAGCTCAGCCGGTAGAGCACGTGACTTTTAATCACGGGGTCCTGGGTTCGAGCCCCAGCGCGCTCACCAAACCTAATGATACAAAAACAACACGTTATAGCTGTGCCAAATTGCGCCCGGGCGGGCGTGTCATCCCCGACAACCGGACAACGATCCCCAACCTTCGCCAAATTCGATTTTCTATGCGAGTCGAGATTATCGGAGATAGAGGTCATTCGGACCCGCACACCGGACTGGACTTAGCCCAATCGTGTGTCGCCACTTTACGGTTACGCTCGTGATCGGCTGGGCTGCGATAGCCATCTGCATCTGAAGCTGTTTCCAAGGCTCACCATGAAGCCGCCATCGCTCGCAAACGCTTCGGCGCAATGGATGGCCTTGATGCCAAACCGTTTGCAGCCAATTCGCCTCTGGACCTCCACAACCACTCCGTGTATGCAGCTAAAGATTGTCTAAAGACAACAAATTGTGGCGAGGGCTGCATTGGTTGACTCCTTCCAGACCGTGCGCGGGCGCACCTGGATTGCCGTTAGCATCGGTTCCATGGCCATCGGTCTTCTCGGGGCATTTGCTACAGTCGTCGCGCTTGATCCGTTCGGACGTCTTCGTCTCAGCAAGAGTGAAGACGTTGGATACAACGAAGAACGACCCGCGATGGTGTCACGGGCGATCGATCCTCGGTTTAACTCCGTCATTATCGGCAACTCAGCATCGATGCCTCTAATGCCGCAAAGTTTGAGTAAGCTAACCGGGCAGCATTTTGTGACCCTTTCTATCTCTGGCTCGGGTGCGCCGGCCTCCATCGCGACGATGAAATTCTTTCTGGCGCATCATGAAGATGCCAGGATCGTGGTCGTCGGGCTGTTGCCGGAAACATGGTGCGGCGCCAATAACAGCGAGCGTAGGCCCTTTCCGTTTTGGCTCTATTCCTCATTGCCGCACTATTTGTGGGGCCTTGCAGGCGCAACATCTTCCAGATGTTCAAAACTGTCTTTGCGAACTGGCAAGCCAAGAAAGCGGACGGCTACCGCCCCTACATAGCGGTCGATGGCTACCACAAATTTATCGGCCCGTTTGAGCAGGCTAGCTACGACGACATCAACTTCGTCCGCTCTGTTCTCGACAAAGGCGTGAGACCAGATAAATCCACCAATCCAAGCAACAGCTTTCCGGCCGTCCAAGAACTCATTGATCACATCGGGAAACCGTCGCGCGCGTTTTTCGTCCTTTTGTGGACACCGCGGTATATCGGCTATACGCCAGCGCCGGGAAGCGCCGCAGAGACAACTGACCGCGAATGCAAATTGAAGTTGGCTCATGCAGCCACTTCCCTCCCAAACGCCACCGTCCTCGATTGGTCAGGAGCCGAACGTCCCGGAAATAGCGTCCCGGCAAATTTCTTTGATCCCATCCACTATCGGCGCGCTTATGCCGCTCAGATCGAGGAGGACATAGCTAGAGTAATTCCGACTGTAGTGAAGGGGCCGTAGCTTGCTATTCAACTCGTTTAGCTACCTCGCCGTCTTCCTCCCTGCTGCGTGGCTCATATATCTTGGCACATGCAAATGGTTGCCCCGCTGCCGACTCGTCGTTCTGCTGGCGATTTCGATCGCATTCTACGGATATTGGAATCACCACTTTATTCTGTTGATCGTTCTCTCAGTCCTGCTCAACTGGCTCGCGGCACGCTGGTTCGCTTCTGCGGGGCGGCAATGGATCATCTACGGCGCCATCGCGGCCAACATCATCGTGCTCGGGGTTTTCAAGTATCTTAACTTCCTACTGGGGTTGCTGCCTTTTGAGTGGGGAACGTTGCATTTCGATATCGCCTTGCCGCTTGGCATTTCCTTCTTCACTTTTCATCACGTCATGTACCTGACGGATCTTCGACGAAAGCTTGCGCCCCAATACTCGCTCGTCGAGTATGGTCTCTACATCTCCTTTTTCCCGCAGGTCCTTGCCGGTCCGCTGGTCAGGTGGCGGGAAGTCATGCATCAGTTCGCTGCTTCCCCCTTTCCTAGTTCCTCCCTGGCGGGCGACAGCGAGCAGTGGCAACGCGCGGCCTACGGCCTCACACTGATCGTCCTCGGCCTTTGTCAAAAGGTTATGCTGGGCGATCATTTGGCAACTGTCGCCAATCCGGTATTTGCACAGGCCGCTTTGTCGCCAGTCAGGCCGGTCGACGCATGGCTCGGTACGCTTGCCTTCACCTTCCAAATCTTCTTCGATTTCTCCGGCTATACCGATATGGCCATCGGCTCGGCTCTGTTGTTCGGCATCACCTTGCCCCAGAACTTCAACGCGCCGTACCGCGCAACGTCGCTCCAGGACTTCTGGCGGCGCTGGCATATGACATTGTCGCGTTTTCTGCGTGACTATCTCTATATTCCTCTCGGCGGCAACCGGCATGGTGCCGCCCTTCAGCTTTGTGCGCTGCTTGCAACGATGACACTCGGCGGTCTGTGGCACGGAGCCAGCCTGACCTTTGTCGCCTGGGGCGCGCTGCATGGCATCGGACTCGGCTTCGAAGCCGTCTGGCGTCGCTCGCGGCTCGTCGTGCCCGCGCTGATATGCGGACCTCTCACCCTCCTGTTCGTCGTCTTCGGTTGGGTGCTATTCAGAGCGCAGAACTTCGAGGCGGCGAGGCACATCTACGAGGCCTTGCTTTGGCTGCGGAGGGGCGGCACTGATGCTCACCTGGACCTCCGTTTCTCGGCAATGATTGTAGGTCTCGCCGGGCTGCTTGCTTTTGTGCTTCCCAATACATCCACTCTCGTGTCGCGGCTTCCGCCGAGACCAGTCTGCGCCGCCGGCCTTGGCCTTCTCGCGGCTTGTGCCATACTTGCGCTAAACTCGGCGGAGAGCTTTGAGTTCATCTATTTTCGCTTCTAGCACGTAGGATGGGTTGAGCTCTTGCGAAACCCATCACTCGTTGCGATCGACACCGCTGCGTTCCGTGATGGATTTCGGAGCAATCCTCAACGGCCCCTTCGTCGCAAAAGCACGCCAAATTCCGATAAACCCCAGTAGTCGCCCCGAGATGAACTCCCCGCAGCATCCGCCTATTGTGCCCTACCCCTCCAGGCATTTTGGCGATGGTTTGCGTAGCGAAAGACGGCCCGCCCGTTCTGATCTGCTCCAAGTGCGGACGGCCGATGACGTTTTTGGCCACGCTTCCCGCCATCCTCAATCTGCCTGCTGTCCATGCTTTCCAGTGCCGCCCCTGTCTGCGCGTCGACACCATTCCGCTGGAATAGCACTCGGCGCGTAAGTCGGTTTGAGCTCTTGCGAAAACCCATCACCCGTTGCGATCAACGCCGCTGCGATCCGCCATCGATTATCGGAGCAATCCTCAAAATCCCGCCAAGTGACCGATCGACTTGCCTGCGATGGGTTTCGCAAGTGCTCAACGCGCTAATCTGAATCTCCCGAAGCTCAAGCGGTGCAACGCGTGTGCAACGCGAAGATCGGATCCCCGCCTTTAGAAGGTGGGAACGGCACCATCTATGCCAAGTTATCCCGCTACCGGAGGTAACTGAAGGAGGTAGACATGCCGGTATTCATACTCTGGGCCGTCCCTACGGTGCTCGTCATCGGCGGCGTCGGCTACTATTTTCTTCGCGTAGTTCACTAGTTGAATATTTCGGCCACGCTCGAATGCTGATGACGGTTGCCAAAGTCTAGCCGGCATTGGCATTGCCGGAAGCCCGGCGTCGACGTCATTGCCCGACGCTGGGCGGCCGCGCCAGGCGGTTCTTTGGCCGATCGGGTTTTGCCGACGACGATTTGAGTTTAGCAGTCCGGTGGATTGGTGCGGCCGGTTTGCGGTCGGCGCTACGCATCTTTTGCATTTGCTCGGCCGCAATCACGCGGGAGCGCAAATTTTCCAACTCGGAGAGCCCGGAAGCAAGCTCGTCGAAACGCTGTTTCAGCACAGCGGTGTGATCACCAGTGCCCATTGTACGCCCCCTGGGCCACTCGAAGACCGACCGAGACAACCGGGAAAACCATGCAAGTCGGAAATGCGGTGGCGAAGGGACAGTTCCTATTGAAAATGCCGCGCCATAGTCGCAGCGGCGTGCACCTAAAATGGCCGAGCGTCCCCATATCGCGAACGCGGAGAAGATCAACTTCACGGGATATGATCGATCGGTCGGGCTATCGCCAGTGACGGCCCCGGCCGTGGGGGGCTTCTGGGGTGGGGAGGCCGGGGCCGCTGGAGGTGCTTGTGACCTTTTTTGGGGAAGGCCAAAGCCACCGTAGACTAGGAAAAAGCGGCGATCATTTCTGTTCGCTTTCGTACATTGCCTGTACCGTTCCATTTGCGGGGAACGGAGCAATTGCCCAATGAAGGACTATCTGGCCCAGATCGAGAAACTTCGGAAAGATGCGGCCGAATGCGCCCTGATCCGCGATTTGGCAACCGATCCAGGCAAGCGCGAAGTGTTCGACCGGCTTGCAAGCCACCTCACGGTCCTGGCTGACCAAGTTGAAATGGCCATGCTTGAGCGGAAGACCGCGACTGCCCCGTCTCGGCCCTAGAAAGGCGCGCCGCTTATTGAAAGACGTGCCTGCGGAAGGCTGCGCCTGCCGATGCTGCGAGATTTTCCGAGCTTGCCGCTCGCCCAGCCCGATTCCAAAAACCCGCTGACAGCCCGCCGGAAACGTGTAGGATTCACCAAAATCGGAGGAACGGCATGTTTGAAATCAACGGTTTCGACACGGCGGGCGTCGTCAGTCTCAAGCGGCTGTCACTCGCCGCCGCCCTCAAGAAAGCCAAAGAGCTTACAGAGGACGGGTGCTGGGACGTTCAGGTCGTTGATCCCTCCGGCCGGGTCTACACTTCGTTTGAAGAGCAGGCCGCCTAGCCACCCCGCCATTCGAACCATCACCAGCGCCCGCTTCCGCGGCTATCCGCCTCGGCCGACGTTTGACGAGGCGTTGTTCAGCCAGCGCAGCGTTGCATCGTCGCTCCAGCCAGGGACGGCAAAGCGCGCCGGCGGACCAGCATTCGCGCGGGGCCGGTCCACCGCAGGCTGGCGTGCGCGAGGGTGATGCACCGGCGCGGCGCTTGCGGAGGTGCACAGCGCCAGCAACAGACCCATGGCAAGCAGAGCGCGCATCGCAGCAACTCCAATCGAGCAATCGCCCGCTGTCATGTGATGCGCCGATCGGCTCACCACAACCGATTGCGGCTTCACAAGCAGGAGAGAAGCGCGGGCACCTGCGCTGGTGCAGGCAGCTCGCAACTGCCGCGCGCCATGCCATTGCCAGTCAACTCGTTTGGGAGCAGGCTCTCGCGAGGCGCTCAAGACGCCGCACAGGGAGCGAACCATGAAGGAACACGGCCTGGATGGCCGCCACCGCGACAAGGATGGCGCGATCGGCAAGAAGCACGGCAACACGCTGGTCGGCACGTTGCGCAAGATTTACGGAAGGGGTTTTGCGGCCGGCTATCCCGATACGACTGAGCTCAGCGAGGTGCTGCTTCAGCTGAACGAGACGTCGCTGAGCCAGTTGCGTCGCGATCACGACACCGGGCATCTGCAGCACAAGATCGACCACGCCGCGAAGTGACGGACTGTCGGACCTGACGGCCAATCCGGGGCGACCTCGGTCGATCCGGGGGTTTGCGGTCGTCAGCTTTCCGGAGCGGCCGTCGCAGCGGGCACGGTCAGCGGCGCGCCTCCAACCGAAACCGGGCCCAGGGGCTTTGCTTCCCGAACCATCCGCTTGCGCATCGCGGCGGACAGTCCGTAGCGCGCATGCGCTCTTCGAATGGACGAGGTGACGTCCGACGTCATCGCATTTTGCAGCGCATCGATCTTCGCCATCAGCGTGGATAGCTGCGAGGAGATCTTCCGCACGTCGACCCGTTCGTCTGTGATGCTCTGCCGCAGCGACAACAGCACCATTGAATCCTGCTGCAGCAAAACCGAGTTCTGGTCCGTTGCCTGATTGGTCTGTTGCAGCAACGCGGTGTGTTGCTGCTGGGCCGACTGGATGTCCTTCAAGGCGGCGACGACCGGATCAGGTTTCGGCACGGATGCTTCTAGGCGCGGAAGCAGTTCCACCAGGCTGCCGACGTTCAGCGACCGAAAATCGGACGGCGAGGTGTAGATGGCTGCTGCGCCGTTGATGGCCAAGGCACAGACCGACAGGGCCAGAACCGATTTCCGGCTGGACTGCTTGATCGGAACTGAGGTTTCCTGGACCGCGGGTTCCTGCTCCGCTGCGGCAGCTGCAAGGGCTGCAGCGTCGAGCTCTTCAGCGAAGCTTGTCGTTTCGAAAGTCGCGGTCATTTGCATTGACCCCAGTGAGCGAGCAACAGGAAGCCGCCCCTGAACCGTCCTCGCGACGACCCCTTGTACGCAGCACCCTTACACAACTGTCTAGAATTGTGAGCATTTTGGATTAATTCCACGTTAGCGGCATGGCCGGCGGACGGGCGCGGCGCCCCCCGCCGATTACGGGGCGGTCGCATATGGCAGCGATGACGCCTGCGGCCATTCTTCGACACGCCCGCCGTTGGCGGGCTCTCAGGATGAGGACCGGGTACGCGGCACTCGTTTTTTGCGAGCACCGGTGCAGCTGAGCCTCATCCTGAGGAGACCGCGAAGCGGTCGTCTCGAAGGACGAGGCGCGCGCGCAAAATGGTTGCGACCAGCGGTGCCGCCGGATTTAAAACACCTTGTGCCAGCAGCACTTAGCTACTGTGCATGGGGTTGTTTTCGCATTTTGATGCGCTCTCCCCCTCATCCAGCACTCCGAACGGCTCCTCCATCCGCTCGCAGATTACAAACCTCGTCCGATCGGGCTCGTAGCGCGTTTGCGCGACACAGTCGTTCGCCGCTCGACCTGGGCCTTGGCATCGAGCACCTTGTCTCCAGCTCGTGCGGCTCGCTGGTCTGAAAGGCTCGAGCCTCTCCCTGACTGAACATCCGAGCCAACGCCGGTGTTTCCCTGAGCCTGTGTTGCCGGCCGTAATCTGTTTTGGGAGGACGCCGAACCAGTGGCCTTTTGATCCTCGTTGCTCGTGCCGCTCCCAATCGCGCCGATCGGCAGGCCATTTTGAGCGTGACCAGCCCCGGCATTTCTCGCGGCCTGAGCTGCCGCCCGCGACCTCGCGGGCGTGGCAGGCTGAACGTTCGGATTGGTCGGTTGGCTGTTGGTGCCCAGATCTCCGCCGGGGGCGGTGTCCTTCGTCCCCATCCCCGCGGGTGCGGAAGGACCTGCATTGCCCGCACTCGTCCCCATTCCAGAAGGCGCCGAGCCGCCAGCGCCACCCGGCGCCGTTCCCATGCCCGCCCCTGCCGACCCGGCATTTGCGCCGCCTGCTTGCACCAGGGCCAACAGACACGAGCTTGCGACAATCGCGACAATAATCGAAGGAATGGCATGTGACATCGGACAATCTCCTTCGCCACGCCCCAATTAACTATAATGGTGGAACAGGGACTCCGCTACGAATTCGCAGTTGTTCGCGCTGACGAACGCGCGAGCCCCTCACCCCTCGTCCAGCAGTTCGAACAGCTCCTCGACCCGCTCGAACGGCGCGTCCTGCATCTTGGCATGATGGACCACGCGATCGCCATCGCGTTGCAACGACCGTCCCTTCGACTTCCGCAGGCGCCCGGGCAGGAACGTCGCGGCCGCAGCCTCGGGGCCAACGTCTAGGCGGATGATACCTCTGCGCTTGCATTCGAGCCTCAGCCTTGCTGCAGCGAAGAAGTCGCGCGCGACCTTCGGCTGCGGGCCGAAGCGGCGGGAGGTTTCCTCCTCGAGGTCTTCGAGGTCGTCCTCGTCCGTGCATCTTGCGGCGCGCGCATAGAGTTCGAGCCGCACCGGCTCGGACTGCACATAGGTCTCGGGCAGCATGTCCGCGACCGGCAGGTTCAGGTCAGGCACCCACACCGCCTGCCCCTCATCGAGCTTCTCAGAAGCCATCTTCAGGAGGTGGCTGTAGAGCACGGGCCCGAACACCTGGACGTGGCCGGATTGCTGCTCCGAAAACAGGTCGCCGGCGCCTCGCAGATCGAGGTCGCGCTCGCTGATGGCAAAGCCCGCGCCGGGCCGGCTGAACTCTTCGAGCACGGCCAACCGCTTCTCGGATTGTCCGGACTGCGTCTCGGTCAACAGATGGGCGAAGGCGCGGATGCCGCCGCGGCCGACGCGTCCGCGGAGCTGGTGCAGCTGGGCGAGGCCGAACTTCTCCGGCCAGCAGACCACGATGGTGTTGGCACGGGGGATGTCGAGGCCGCTCTCGACGATGTTGGTCGCCAGCAGGACGTCGGCCCTGCCCTCGACGAAGCTCATCATGCGGTCGTCGATCTCGTCGGCCGCTAGTCTCCCGTGCAGGCAGACGATGCGCAGGTCCGGCGCCACTGCCTGCACCCGCGCCAGCATGGGATCGAGATCCTGGATGCGCGGGCAGATCAGGAAACTCTGGCCGTGGCGGCGCTGCTCGCGCAGCAGCGCGGAGGCAATCGCCGCGTCCGACAGCGGCGCGATCCTGGTCGCGACCGGCAGTCGGTGCACCGGGGGCGATGCGATCACGCTGAGGTCGCGGAAGCCGGCCAGGCCCGCCGCGAGCGTGCGCGGGATCGGCGTCGCGCTCATCATCAGCACATGGACGTTCTTGGCGAGGCCGGAGAGCTTGGCCTTCTCGGCCGCGCCAAAATGCTGCTCCTCGTCGATGATGACGAGGCCGAGATCGTCAAACCTGACGTCCTTGCCACCGAGCGCCTGCGTGCCGATCACGACCTTGATCCGGCCGCTGCGCAGTCCCTCCTTGGTCTCGCGCAGCTCCGCGCCCGAGGTGGCGCGCGACAGGTTTCCCACCTCGATGTCGAACGGCGCAAAGCGCTTCTGGAACGTTGCGACGTGCTGCCGTGCCAGCACTGTCGTTGGCACCGCAATCGCCACCTGCTTGCCCGACAGCACGACGGCGGCCGCCGCACGCAGCGCCACCTCGGTCTTGCCAAAGCCGACGTCGCCGCAGATCACCCGGTCCATCGGGTGGCCGGACGCAAGATCGTCCAGCACGTCGGCGATCGCCTTGGCCTGGTCGGTCGTCGTGAAGTAAGGGAAACGCGCGACGAACTTCTCGTAGGCCGACCCCGGCGGAACCAACTTGTCGCCGCGACGCTTGCGGCGCTGGCTGATGTGCTTGGCCAGCGCCTTGCCTGCCACCTGGATTTCGCGCTCGGCCTCACCGCGGCGGGCCCACCACGTGCTGCCGTCCGCCTTGTCGAGCGAAAGCTTGCCGAGCTCGGCCGCGTAGGGCCACATCAGGGCTAGATCGGGCGGCGGTACCAGCACCGCATTGTCGCCGGCGAACTTCAGGCGGATCATCTCCCGCATTGCGCCGCCGCCGGTGTTCACGGTCTGCAGGCCGTCGAGCACGCCGAGGCCGCGCTGGAGATGGACGACCACCGTACCCTGCTCGGGCACATCGGCATGGTCAAACGCCGCGCTCCAGGCGCGCGCCATCGGCTGCGGATGATGCGCCCGGCTGCCGAGCACGTCGGACGCCGTCACGACGACGAGAGGCTTCTTCCCCGGCATGACGAAGCCTGCATCGAGATCGGCTAGCAGCGCCGCCTCGCCGCTGCGCCCGCGCGCCGCGTCGTCCCAATCTTCGCAACGCTGCGCCTTGAGGCCGCTCATCCGCTCCATCACGCGTAGATCGTCCTCATGCGCTGCGGCGAGGATCAGTCGCGATCCGGCCCGGCGCGTCTCCTCGACGAAGGCACGCAGCGCCTTCCTGGAGGATGTCAGCTTCGAAAACTCCGGGATGGTCTGGAAGGACGACGCGCGCGGCAACACCTTCATCCCCCGGGAGAGCTGCTTCCAGTCGCGCCGTCCGAGATATTCGCGCTCACGTTCCGCACGCGGCGCCGCCTCTTCGATCGTGTCAAACCAGCCGTCGGCATGCACCGGCACGCCCGCATCGGCGATCCATTTGGCGCGTCCGCAATAGTCGAACAGGCTCGCGCGCTTGCCGCGCTTGCCGGCAAGGCCAAGCCGCTCCGACATGGGATCGACGACAAGCTCCTTGGTCTCGAAGATGATCCTGTGCTCGTTCGGGTCGAACGCCACGATCCGCCTGATCGCGCGATCCGAATGCTCGATCCGGAACGGCCCCAGCGCCCCGGCTGGAAATATCTCGAAGGTCTGGCCGTGAAACAGCGCCCCGCCCGGATAGTCCGGCTCGTCGTCGAGGTCGTATCCGAGCGCTTCGAGGTGCGTCTCGAGATCCTTTTCGGAGAACGTGCCGCCCACCTTCAGGCTCACGCTCAGACGCGACAGGCTCGCCGGTGGCGGCAATCGCTCCATCACGGCTTCCGCCGTCGAGACCAGAAACAGCGGCTTCTTGGATTTCGCGAGGCGCCTCAGGACAGAGGCTCTGCGCCCTGCGAGTTCGTGCGACGGCTCGAGCTGATCGAACGGCAGAGTGTTCAAGCGCGGAAACACCAGCACCTCACAGGAGGGGTCGAGCGCGTGAATGACACTGCCGAGCCGCTCCGCCCTGTTCTCGCTCTCGGCGAGAAAAACGATGCCGCTGCCTCCGGACTGCGTCCATTGGGCAAGCAGATGGAGCGCCAGCACGCCGAGCGGCGACGAGGACGAGATCGCAGTGCGCTGCGCCTCTTTGCTCTTCCTTGGCAGCGCCTTGCGTGGCGACGTCTTGTTCGCCGTTGTCTTGTTCGGTGACGTCTTGTTCGGTGACGCCTTCTTCGGCGGCGTCTTGGCCACCTGCGCCTTTTTGGTAAGCCTCACTTGAATCCGTTTCTGGTCGTAAGCCGTCGCCAACTGAACGACAGCCGCCCTCATTCCGATTCGGCGACTTCTCGCCATGCATATGGGATTTGCCCGGTGAACGCACGCCTGGTGGCAACGTTCGGCGCAGCGCCGCGATCCCGACAATTTGGCTGTTGATCGAGCTCGGGCCGGAACTAGGGCGGCGCGAGATCTGCGTCTGTCGATGCGACGCTTGGCGCGATTGTAGACATTCTGCGCCCGGAGAGAAACGAAAAACCCCAGCGCTTGGAGCCACGCTGGGGCGTTTCGAGCAAAATGAACTGGTCAAGCAATGACGTCTTCATAGCAGCGATTTCACCCCGCGCTTGTGAACTGGTTCACACACGCCAAACAAACGACCTCGGTGAGACCGAGGTCGCCAACCTTTGTGGGGAAGGTTTACTCCCGGCCTGGGG